>NZ_NEXQ01000008.1:0-171135 GCF_002810405.1 Psychroflexus sp. S27
ATATAACAGGCTATACTAAGAGTAACACGAATATTGCTACCCCAGGGGCTCACCAAGAAAGCATTAACTCTTCTATTGTTAATAATGGATATGGCGATAGTTATATTGCAAAATTTGACACGAATGGCAACTTGGTTTGGGCGACCTATTTTGGTGGTGAAAATTTTGAGAAAATTCAAAGCATAAGCCTAAAAGACGGATTTTTTTATGTAGTTGGTGTTACACAATCTAGTACCAATATAGCCACTGCTGGTAGCCATCAAGCAACTGTAAATCCGCAACCACCCGGAAGTATTCATTACACTGTGCCGTTTATCGCTAAATTTAGCTTAGATGGTGACCTTATATGGAGCACTTATCATGGTCAGTTTGTAGATAGTTTGGGAGCGAATGCTGTTGGTATAGATGCCAATAACAATATTTATGTTGTAGGACGTGCCAGCCCAGCTGCTTCTTACCTTACCACCACAGGTGCCTACCAAACTGTAAATAATGGGGAAGGTGACATAATGGTAACTAAATTTAATGAAAATGGAGACAAAATATGGTGTACCTATTATGGTGGCGAAGAAAATGACACTCCAAAAGATATCGTTATTGCCAACAACCATCTTTATATTACCGGATATACTGCAAGCTCAACTAATATTGCCACCACAGGTGTTCACCACGAAAACTTAACAGCACCCAACGATGCATTTCTGCTTAAAATGGATTTGGATGGTAATCCAATTTGGGGCACTTATATGGGTAGCCAGGGTGCCAATTCCTTAACAGTTGCCCAGTCTGTTTCTTATTCAGACAACAGCATTTGGATTTCTGGAGAAACTAATGCCACCAATGGTATTGCTAGTCTTGGTGCGCATCAAGAAAGTTATGGCGGTGGCGATAAAGATGCTTTTTTTGCAAAATTTGATGAGAATGGTCAACGCTTATGGGGAAGTTATTATGGTGGCGAAAAAAGAGAAGCCAATTTTATTGCAAACCAAGGAGATAATTTTTATCTGGCTGGTCACAGTATGAGTACTACAGGAATTGCTACAGAAAGCGCTTACCAACCAAATATAGGAGCAGGTAATAATCCACAAAATGTGTATTTAGCTAAGTTTGTACCAAAAACCCTGAGCACGCCTACCAACCAAGCTAGCAGTTTTTCTATCTATCCCAACCCAGCTGAAAAATACTTTCAAATTGGTGGCAACAATACTGGTGATTTGAAGATAAATATTTACACAAGTACAGCAAGACTTGTCAAAACATTTAACGCTGTAAAGCTTTACAAAAAATTAGAGTTAAACCTTGCTACCGGTGTTTATTTTGTAGAAATTATGAGTAATGAAAACAAAGAAACTATTCGTTTGGTGGTCAAGTAAAAATCAAAATAACTAAGACATCTTTTAATTAGAATTAACCCAATACTTTCAATAACATTTTAGGATCTTGCCTATTATCCCAAAAAGCAGTAATGAAAATATGACGAAGACTTATTAAAGATTTTTAAATTAAAATTTGATTTTAGAGTTTAATGACAAATTCGATTAAAAAAAATCTTTCTTATATTTAAAGAAAATACAGCGATGATTACTAAAACAACATTAAAAGCTTATATCGACAGTTTTCCTGAACAATTATCCATTGATGAATTTTAATAGAGAAGTTAATTTTAGTAGATAAGATTAATAAAGGAAATCAACAATCTGAAAATAATAAAGTGTTAACCGAAGATGAACTTGATAAAGAAATGAGCAAATGGTTCAAGTAAATTGGACTTTACAGGCAATACAAGACTTGAAAAATATTGCTGAATATTTCTCTAAAGAATCAAAAATATACGCTAAGCGAAAAATTTTAGCATCGTGGATGAATTTACCACTACTAAAACTTCCTATGCCAATTCACTTTTAGGTTTTGCTTCAACATTTTCTGCCGTTTAAGTTTAAGCTTGTTTGCAAAAATAATAGATCCCGTAATCGGCAAGCTTGTGGCGATGAGACAAGCCAAAAAGTAAATCCATTTTGAAAGCCAACCATAAATTTCACCTGTATGCAAAGCTTTAATGTGAGTAGCGATTTGGGCATTTAATGCCTGATCTTTAAAAGCTTGATTATATAAAACCTCAGCATTTTGATCGATGATTAATTGGTCATAAAAAACAGGAGACAAACTTTCAGCATGGTATTTCCTGATTTTAAATACGTCATTTTCAGCTGAAGGAAAATTGATGTCAACATCTCCCGGAAAAAGAAATTCTGTTTTTGATTTTTGATAAACTTCAGTAAAACTAATTGTTTCATCTTTGATTGAAGTTGTTTTATATGCTGATAAAGCATTTCTGTTAAACACTTTTTCACCCAAAACAAAACTGCTTAAATCTCGGTACCACTCAAAAGACCAGTTCAATCCTGTCAGCGCCATGATGATCAAAAATAAACTTGCATAAAAACCCAGCGTGTTATGCAAATCATGGTTTAAACGTGAACTTTTGCCTTTATATTTAATTTTTAAACCGCGTTTTATTGATTTCCATCTGATGCGTTTTTTAGGAAACCAAAGAATCAATCCGCTAAAAGTTAATACTAAAAAGATCATTGTTGCAATCCCAACAATTGGTCGCCCAATAGAAGAGTCGAACAGAAGCCAACGGTGCAACTTAAAGAAAAACAACATCACAGCATCAGCGAAAGTTTTTTGTGGTTTTAAAATTTCAGCTGTATAGGGATTGACCTTAAATATTTCACCACGGCGTTTTTCTGGTGAAGTTTTGATACGAAATTCATAAGCTTCATTGGCAGATTCGGGAATTTTCACAGTCTGAACTTCTCCAAATTCATCCAACTTTGAGGACAAAATATCTAATGAAATCTTCTTTTGATCATTCTTTTCAATAACAAGTTCTTCTTGAAAAAAAGCTTTAATTTCTTTATCAAAAACCAAAATCGTGCCGCTAAGGCAAATCAAAAAAAGAATAAGACCACTTGCGATGCCAAGCCACAAATGAATATCAAGAACAAACTTGCGGAAAACAGAATCTTTATTTTTTTTCATAGAAATAACAACTCAAGACACAAAAACGATCTCAAAACTAAAATCAACGAAGTGTCAGAGAGGATTGACAAAGCTTAGTCTTTAAGACAGTTCAAAATTTCCCGCAAAGATAAACTTTAAGTTAGAGATTAATAACCTGAAAAAGCGAAGGCGTTTTACTCGTAAAATTTTCTAATTCCTGGTAATGTTCTTCTGTTCACAAATGCATGGTATGAAATTGCAAAACCAACAATAATCGCACAAACCAAAGCTGTAATTGCTAGTGTTTCTTCAGCGTTTTGATGTCTGATATAGATTGCAAAAAGCGCCCAAACACCAATGGCTGCATACTCTCGCATATTTCTGTAATAAACCATCCCAACATTGATAAGTGTTGCGATAACAATCATGATGATCGTCCAGTTTTGCTCTGAAAAAATAAAGTCACGAAATCCCGATTTGGTTAAAAAAGCTGCTGTGTTTGCAATGCTAGCAACAGTTAACCATCCTGAATAAAAACAAATCGGCCACCAATTAAAAGCTGCAAATTTAACTGGTGCGTCCCAGCGTTCCATGTTTGTATTGACAATAATTCTAAGCAATGAAAATAAAGCCAAAAACATAAAAATGACTGATAAACCTGTGTATTCATATAGCCATGCGATCACCCAAAATGAGGTCAACAAATTAGCGCTAACAAGCCAATACTTCATTTTTTTTACAAAATCTAAATCTGATTTTTTATAAAATGCTTGATAAAGCTGATAGGCAGTCATCAGTATTAAAGCAACATAAATCAAACCCCAAATCGCAAATGCATAAGGTGCTGGCGTAAAAAGGTTTTGATATTCAGGTTCTTTGCTTAAACTCCCAATTGTATTGCCATTGAGCTTGAATACTTGTGTGTAATAGCTGGTTGCAATTGCAAAAATAACACTCAAAAAATTGAATACTGCGAGTCGTTTTGTTTTCATAGTTTAAAGTTACATAATTTCATCAGTATTTGATATTGAAGAATAAAAATGTCATCTTTGATTAACAAAATTTGAAGTTTATGTCCTCCTTAGCTGTCAGTTATTTACAAACAGATTTGATTTGGGAATCACCTGAAGAAAATCGACAAAAATTTGAAAAATACATTGTTGAAGAAGCTGAAAAAACTGATTTAATCATACTTCAAGAAATGTTTACAACTGGTTTTTCAATGCATCCTGAAGGTGTTGCAGAAGCAGCAGAACCGACATTATCGTGGCTTCAGAATTTGGCTCAAAAACATGATGTTGCGATCACAGGAAGCGTGATGCTTAAAGAAAATGAGAAGTATTACAATCGTCTTTATTTTGTAAAACCTGATGGCGAAACGCATCAATATGACAAGAAGCATTTGTTCAGTTTAGCAAAAGAAGAACGCGCATACACTTCAGGACATAAAAAATTAATTGTTGATTATAAAGGCTGGAAAATTTGTCCGTTAATTTGTTATGATTTGCGTTTTCCGGCTTGGTCTCGCAATCTTGAAGATTATGATCTTTTGCTTTATGTCGCCAATTGGCCACAGAAAAGAATTATGGCTTGGGATGCTTTATTAAAAGCGCGAGCGATAGAAAATATGGCTTACGTGATTGGCGTTAACCGAACAGGAAAAGACGTCAATGACTTTCCTTATGTCGGTCATTCTGCAATTTATGATTATTTAGGTAAAAGAATTAGCACGCACGACCTTGAAAATCCACATGTCGTTGAACATTGCTCGGTTGACAAAAATAAACTTTATGAAGCCAGAGAGAAATTTGGTTTCCTCAAAGATCGTGATGATTTTGTTATAAATTGATTTTTTCTACATAATCAAAAAAGGCTCTCACTTTCAGAGATTTTTTAACATAAAAAATCTCTTCAGGCTTTTTCTTTTTTAGGTAATTCCCTGAATCCCATTTGCCATTTTCATTGTCATCGTAGATTACACGAAAGTAATATTCGCCAGGCTTAATGTATTTAAATTTGAATAAATTTCTGTCTTCATGGTAAAGACTTTGTTCTATTTCTCCATTCTTATCAACCATTTCTAAAATCACTGGAAAACGATCAATGTTATTCACTGTTAAATCAATATTTCCAAAATCTGAATATGATCTTGTGTTGAAACTATAATCTAAAGTGTCGTTTGTTTTTCCGTAGAAATCAGTAATTGCAGCAGGTAGAAGCCTTAATTGATAGCGCTGCTTTTCGTCTTTATCAAAGCTCACTTTTAATTGATTGAGTTTTTGATCAAGTTTAATTTTCAAATCAACAGGAATTGAATCTCTCGTTAGCATAGAAAATTTAGTGGTGTCAATATCTTCAATAGGCGTGTTGGCGCGTAAAGTAAAATCTTCAAAAAAAGCTATTCCTCCAGTTGGATTAGCTGTAAAGCGCAAAGAATCTTTCTCTATTTGTTTAGGTCTTATTTCTAAAGTATCACGATAAGTTTTGTTCGTGACTTCAAAAAGCAAAGAATCTTTTTCTATATAAGGTTTGTACCAATAATGCAAAGTATCTTTTTCAAAGTCTTTATAAAAGCGGTATTCATAATCAGCAGGAACATCTGATATTACATCGATTTGCGTGCTATCAAGCTGACCTTCATAACCAAATTCAAAGTGTAATTGAGAAACTTGTTTTGGTCTTTTGGCTGTAAAATCAATTTCTGATTTGAAAACAGATAATTCAAACTCTTTATCAGTTGGTAAATCGATTTCTTTTTCTATAAAATCAATTTTATCAGATTTTGGATTAAACAAATAGTTATTATTTTTATCTGAAATAGCGATGAGTTTATAACGACCTTCTTTGATGTTTTCTACATTAAAATTAGAAACAGAATCTGTATAAGCAATATAAGTTGGTAATTCATTATAAATGATAGAATCATTAAAAGTGCCATCAATTTGATAGAGAAGCACTGAAATATTTTCGTCAGGCTCACGCTCAAAAGCGTCTCTCACATGACCTTTGACCTGAAGCGAATCAAGCTGATCTCCAGTAGAAAAAACATATTTAAAATAAGGTAAAATGTTGCCTTCATTATTATCCTGAACGCTTAAGCCAAAGTTGATGGTGTATGTTGTTTCTTTTTGAAGTGAATCAACAGGCATATCAATCGTAAAACTCTTGCTTGCCATACTCATCGGCATAATAGTTGGGCGTGGCTCAATAGGAGGTGAAAAGATGACTTGCTGGCGCGGATTGTCAAGTTTGACGAACTCATCAAAATTAATTCTGATTTCGTTTTTATTATAGTTAACACTGTAATTTGCAGGAGAAGAACCTACAAACACTGGCGGATCAAAATCTTCAGGACCACCATCTGGACGACCACGCTGAGCGCATGATAAAACTAAAACAGTGATGCCGAGACAAAATATAAAACGTTGTAAATCTTTCAAAACTCTGATATTTAATGCAAAGAAACAACATTTTCTTTATCTAGCTAAGCAGATCGTAAGGATGCTCAATTTTAAGTTTTTGATTCTGTTTAAAGCCAAATAGCAAGATTCAATCGTGGAGCCTGTTGTGATTAAATCATCAACCAAAACAACATGTTTATTGGCTAGCTTCTCAATATTTTTAAGGTAAAAACCACCTTCGATCATTTCAATTCTTGCCAATCTATTTTTAAAAACTTGAGACGCAGAGTTGGATTGTCGGTATAAAACATCATCTACATAATTGAGATTTAGTTTTTCTGAAATGACTTGACCAAAGCCGGCAATTTGATTGTAACCGCGTTGACGCATACGTTGCGGATGCAATGGAACTGGAACAATACAATCAAAATCGTATGATGCTTTCTGTGATAAAAGCAATTGCGCCATCCATTGACCTACAAAATTTCCAATATATTTTTGACCTCTATATTTTAAATTATGAATAAGCTGTTGTGCAGAAGTTCCTTTTTGAAAATAAAAAAGTGTTTTTGCAAATTTATAATTCACCCGACCGTAGAAAGTACTTTCAAAAGCAGATTTCTGTAATTCTTCAGGATAAATTGCCAAGTTGTGAATACAGTAAGTACACAGAACATTTTCAGCTTCTATAAGCTGGTGCTCACATGAAGCACAAAACCTTGGAAATAAGAAATCTACAAATTGATTTATCATCTTTAAATTTATATATTATTTTTGAATAATCAAAGATTTTATTTCTTCAGTCATCTGAATTTTAACATGGTGTGATTCTATTTGATTAAAAACACATCAACTTATTCATAATATCAGTATTTATCATTTGTGGTTGAAATAATTTTGTAATTTTCAGCATTAAAAAATCATAAACCATGCGAATTCCCCAAATAACACTCACAGCAGTTATTATTTTAGCAACACAGTTCTCAGTTTTTAGTCAAAACCAAACTAATTTTCAAAAAGACAGCACAATGCTGCGTCAAATTTTTGATGAAACACTTGAAAATGGAAGAGCTTATGAAGATTTAAGAAGTTTAACCAAAGATATCGGCGCAAGATTGGCCGGTTCTGCAAGTGCTGATATGGCTGTAGAATGGGGTTATAATAAACTTAATTCTTATGGTTTTGATAAAGTTTATAAGCAAGAAATCGAAGTCCCGCATTGGGAGAGAGGCACAACTGAAAAAGCTTGGTACACCGATACTGATGGTAATATCCATCAGCTCAATATTTTAGCTTTAGGTGGTTCTGTTGCAACTGAAGGACCTTTACAAGCTGAATTAGTTCACTTTAAAACGCGAGAAGATTTACAGAATGCTAAAAAGAAGGATGTCAAGGGTAAAATCTTTTTCATCTCACAGCCGATGGATCAGAAAATGATTGAAACTTTTGATGCTTACGGTGCTTGCTACCCAATAAGAGGATTAGGCGCTATTGATGCCGCCAAAAAGGGCGCGAAAGCTGTTATTATTCGTTCTTTAAGTTTAAGCGAACATCCGCATCCACATACAGGAACGATGCAATATGAAGATGGTGTGACTAAAATTCCTGCCGCAGCAATTTCGACAATGGACGCAACAACATTGGAAAAACATATGATGACAACACGTGGCGTTACAAAATTGATGATTGAGATGAATTGTCAAACTTTTCCACCAAAAAAGTCACATAACGTTATTGCGGAAATTACGGGAAGTGAAAACCCAAATCATATTATCACTGTTGGAGGCCACCTTGACTCATGGGATGTAGGTGAAGGTGCACATGATGATGGTGCCGGAATCGTTCATTCAATGGAAGCGGCGAGAACCTTAATAGCTTTAAATTATCAACCTAAAAATACAATTCGTGTTGTCTTTTTTATGAATGAAGAAAACGGAAATATGGGCGGCAAAACCTATGCTGAATTAATGGGACAAAGCAAAGAAAACCATATCGCAGCGATTGAAAGTGACAGAGGAGGATTTACACCTAGAGGCTTCAGCCTTGACGGAAATGATAGACAGTTAAAATTACTGCTTTCTTTTACAAAGCTTTTTGAACCTTACCTTTTACAGCAACTTGAAGAAGGCTATGGCGGTGTTGACATCACACCTCTTAAATCTGAATTCAAAGACATTGCGCTTTTTGGTTTTGTTCCTGATAGTCAGCGTTATTTTGAAATTCACCATAACGCAAATGATGTTTTTGAGACTGTCAATAAACGTGAATTACACCTTGGTGCAGCAAGCATCTCTAGTTTGATTTACTTATTGGATAATTACTTATAGAAAACGAGCTAACATTATCTTTATTAAAAAGGACATGGCACTCCTTAATAAAAGTTAATGCATTCTTTGTCTCTTCATTTTATTTTATATTTGTAAAAAATTGTTGAACATAAAATTATCAAGATATGTATCCACCAGAACTGGTTAAACCAATGCAAGAAGAATTAACTAGCGTTGGCTTTAAAGAATTAAAATCTAAGGATGATGTAACTCAAGCCTTATCTCAAAAAGGAACAACATTAGTTCTCGTGAACTCAGTATGCGGTTGTGCAGCAGCAAATGCACGTCCAGGTGCAAAAATGTCAATCGAGAATGCTAAAAGCCCTGACCATTTAACAACTGTTTTTGCTGGAGTTGATAAAGAAGCAACTGATGAGGCACGTTCTCAAATGGTTCCATTTCCACCAAGTTCTCCATCTATTGCTTTGTTTAAAGACGGTGAACTTGTTCACATGTTAGAAAGACATCACATTGAAGGACGACCAGCTGAAATGATTGCTGATAACCTTAAAAGTGCTTATGAAGAGCATTGCTAAACACTAGCATTGTCTCAATTATTGTACTAAAAGCTGTTTCAAAACTTCAACTTTATTTTCTGAAGCTTCAGAAAAAACAAAGTATATATCTTTTTTCATTGAGATTTTAGATACGTTTGAAGTCTTTTGAAACAGCTTTTTATTTAGGTTTAGCTTATGAAGATTATCGCTTATTTTTTATCAGTTATTTTTTACCTTTTTTTTGGTCTAACCTTAGTCGTATTTCAAGGTATTCAATGGATATGTCTCAAATTCGGTTATCAAGCGCATAAAAAAAGTGTTGATGTTTTTAATTTCTTCCTGCTTGCTTGCTTAAAGTTTTTAGGAAATTATGTCTCTTTTGATAATCCTTATCAGTTTACAAAAGACAGGCCTCATCTAATCATTGCCAACCACCAAAGCATGTTTGATATTCCTCCTTTAATTTGGTATTTACAGAAATTACATCCGAAATTTATCAGTAAAAAAGAACTGGGTCAAGGTATTCCAGGTATTTCATTTAACCTTAAACATGGAGGTTCAGTTTTAATTGACAGAAATGATTCAGAACAAGCGTTAAAAGCAATTTCTCAGTTTTGTGAATACTTGAATGAAACAAAAAACTCAGCTGTTATTTTTCCTGAAGGCACACGAACCAAAACAGGATTGCCTAAAGAGTTTTCAAGAAATGGTTTAAGAACACTTTTTAAAAGTTGCCCTGAAGCTGTGGTTGTGCCAGTCTCGATCAATAACTCATGGTTGATGCAAAAGTGGGGAATGTTTCCGCTTGGTATTTTTGTCAATCTTAAATTTAAAGTTCATAAACCTTTAAAAATAGAAGATTTTGAGTCTCATGAAATGCTTATCGATAAAATCGAAAATCAAATTACATCAGCCATTAATCATCCAAAACAAAAGTCATGACTAAAATGAAAGACATATCTTCTAAAAAAGATGAGTTTTATAATTATATCCAAAACTTACAAGATAAGATTACATCAAGCCTTGAGGAAATGGATGGAAAAGCAAATTTTCAAGAAGATTTGTGGGAAAGAAAAGGCGGCGGTGGCGGTCGAACACGTGTCATAGAAAACGGTGATGTTTTCGAAAAAGGAGGCGTTAATATTTCTGCTGTTCACGGCGAATTACCTCAGTCTATGCAAAAGTATTTCAATGTTGAAGACTGCGATTTTTACGCTTGCGGCTTAAGTTTAGTTATTCATCCTAAAAGTCCAATGGTGCCGACAGTGCATGCCAATTGGCGCTATTTTGAGATGTATAACAAAAAAGGAGAATTGATTGATCAGTGGTTTGGTGGCGGACAAGATTTAACGCCTTATTATTTATTTGAAGAAGATGCAAAGCACTTTCATCAGATTTGTAAAGATGCCTGCGACAAACACGATACAGAGTTTTATAAGCTTTATAAAGAAAAATGTGACTCATATTTTTGGAACAGTCATAGAGATGAAGCCAGAGGAATAGGAGGTTTATTTTTTGATTATCTTAAACCTGTTTCAGGAAAATCGATTCATGATTGGTATAATTTTGTCACAGAAGTAGGCAATTCATTTATCGACACATATTTACCTATTGTCAAAAAGAGAAAAGAAATTGAATACACTCAAGAACAACGCGATTGGCAAGAAATTAGACGTGGCCGTTATGTTGAGTTTAACTTGGTTCATGATAAAGGCACTTTGTTTGGTTTAAAAACAAATGGTCGTATTGAAAGTATCTTGATGAGTTTACCTCCTCATGTGCAGTGGCAATATGATTATCAAGTTGAAGAAGGCTCAGAAGAAGCCAAGCTTATTGAAGTTTTAAAAAATCCAAAAATCTGGGTTTAAATGTTAAATATTTAAAAACAGATTCTATTATTAACCCTGTATTAACAGAATTAAGGCAATCTATTCTTAAATTTGAGTTGAACAAACCTAAATATTTAAAAAATGTCAAACAACACAGGAAACACGATAATCGCTTTATTAACTGGTGCAACTATAGGTGCTGGATTAGGGCTTCTTTACGCACCGAAAAGTGGTAAAGAAACACGCAAGCAACTTAAAGATGATGCTGGTGAATTAAAGAAAAGTTTGGGAGATCAATATGAATCTGTTACTAATCATCTTTCTGATTTTACTGAAGAAACAAAAAAGAAAATTGAAGCTCAAATCAATTCTACTTTAAAATCAGCAAATTCTAAGACTGATGAAGTTATTGCTAACTTAGAAAGTGATCTTAAAGATTTGAGAAAGAAAAATGCTGATTTACAGAAAAAATTGAAGTAATACTCTATGAAAGTAAACATAGGTCATCATTTTAGTGAGCTTTCAGAAGACACTAAACTTTATATTCAAAAGTTAATTGAATATTATAAGTTAGATGCTTTCAAAAAATTAAGCAAAAGTTTGTCCACCTCAATGCATTTATTCATTGTAGGTGGCATTATTTTGCTTTTACTTTTATTTTTATCCATCGGTTTAGCTTTTCTCATTGGTAAAGAATTAGATAGTGTCTCTAATGGTTTTTTTATCGTTGGAGGAGCCTATTTAGTTTTCTTAATTATTTCTTTGCTTTTCGGTCAGAAATTTATTGACAAAGTCGTTTTAGGCTACATGGTTAGATTGATGAATAGTCATGATGAAATTGATATTAAAAGTTCATTAGACGAAGAGAAACCAAACGAAAAAGCATAATTTCACAATCATGAAGAACTATACATCATTTGAAGAAATTAATCGAGATTTAAAAATTAAAAAACTCGAAGCCGATATTCATAAACATAAAGCTAATCTTAACTTAACGTATTTGAAAAAAGGCTTGAGTTTTACAAATTTATTGTCAGAGCTGATGGCTATTTTTGGGCAAAAATACGTTTATAAAAAAGCTGGTTTTAAACTTCTTTACAAACTAGGAATCTTAAAGTAAATTAAGATTCCTTATTTTTTTCATCCAAAGCTTTTTGCTCTCTATTTTGTCTTTTCATTTCCTCGCCAATTTGGCTTGAAGCTCTAAATGATGTAATCATTTGGTTAAGCATTTCACTTCCCGCTTCTGGAGAATTTGGCATCAATATCAAGTTTGAATTATTCTTCTCACCAATCGATTGTAGGGTATCATAATGCTGCGTCACCACAATTAAAGCAGAGGCTTCTTGTGAGTTGATTCCCACATTATTCAGTACATCTACACTTTCTTCTAAACCACGTGCAATTTCACGTCTTTGATCTGCAATACCTTGTCCTTGTAAACGCTTGCTTTCCGCTTCAGCACGTGCCTTAGCAACAATCTTGATTCTATCAGCTTCGGCTTCATACTCAGCTGCCACTTTCTCACGTTCAGACGCATTAATTCTGTTCATTGATTCTTTAACCTTTTCATCAGGGTCAATATCAGTGACAAGTGTTTTTATGATATCATAGCCATAATCAAGCATCGCATCATTTAATTCTGCTTTTACTGCATTAGCAACATCATCTTTTCTTTCAAAAACGTTATCAAGCTTCATTTTAGGCACTTCAGCTCTTACAACATCAAATACATAAGATGTAATTTGCGCACCCGGACTTTCCAATTTATAAAAAGCATCATAAACATTAGATGCCATCACTTGATATTGCACAGAAACTTTAAGGTGAACAAAAACATCATCTTTAGTTTTTGTTTCCACAATCACATCAAGCTGCTGAATTTTTAAATTAATTCGGCCAGCAATTCTGTCAATAATAGGAATTTTAATTTGTAAGCCTGAATTTCTGATACTATTAAATCGGCCAAAGCGTTCAACGACGGCCGAGGTTTGTTGCTTTACTGTAAATATCCCCGAGAGGATGATAAATACAATAAAAATAATAATCGCAACGGTAATTACTTGTCCCATATTTTCTGTTTTTATTTCTCTAAAAATAAGACAAAAAACAAGAAGATATGAGACAAATATAATTTATTATGAAAAGTGATTTATCGCTGTTTTGAGACGTTTTAGCGTTTCCTCTCGCCCAATAGATGCTGCAATATGGAAAACACTAGGTCCTTGCATTGCACCCACTAGGGAAAGTCTGAGCGGCTGCATGACTTTACCAAAACCTAACTCACGTGATGTGATCCAGTTTTTTATTTCTTTTTCCAGATTTTCTTCAGAAAAATCTTTTAAACCTGATAAAAACTCGACAAACTCAGTCATTAATTCTGAAGTTGTTGCCTTCCAAGCTTTTTTAGAGGATTTTTTATCAAACTCGCTAGGAGCTAAAAAGTAAAAAGATGATAATTCCCAGAAATCATCAACAAAAACTGCACGCTCTCTAATTGTTGAAACAACTTCCTTCACATATTTTGTTTCTGATTGAACGTCTTTTTCTTTCAGAATTTCTTCATATTCTTCAACTAAAACATCCAAATCAGCTTCTTGTAAATAATGTTGCTGAAACCATTTTAGCTTTTCAGGATCGAATTTAGCACCTGATTTATGGACGCGTTTTAACTCAAACCTCTCAATGAGTTCTTCTATTTTATAAAACTCCTTATCAGTCGCATCATTCCAACCTAAAAGCGCTAAAGTATTAATAAGCGTTTCTGGTAAGTAGCCACCTTCACGATAGCCAGCAGCTTCTGAACCAGTATTCGGATCTTTCCATTCTAATGGAAAAACAGGAATACCGAGTTTATCACCATCACGTTTACTTAATTTTCCTTTACCATTTGGTTTTAAAATCAAAGGTAAGTGTGCAAATTTAGGCGGTTCCCATCCAAAAGCTTGATATAAAGCAACATGAAGTGGAAGAGAAGGCAACCATTCTTCACCACGGATCACGTGCGTGATTTCCATTAAATGATCATCAACAATGTTTGCCATGTGATAAGTTGGTAATCCATCAGCTTTAAAAAGAATTTTATCATCTAATACTGAAGTGTCAACTTCAATATGACCGCGAATTTCATCTTTCAAAAATAATTTTTGAGCTGGTGATGTTTTAAACCGAATAACGTAAGCCTCATTTGCATCTAAACGTTTTTGTAAATCTTCACTAGAAAGCTTCAATGAATTGTCGAGGCTCAGTCTATTTTGCGGACCATAAGCGAATTTTTCTCCATTTGCTTCAGCCTCTTCTCTTAATTTTTGAAGACTTTCAGTTGTATCGAAAGCATAATAAGCTCTGCCATTATTGATGAGTTCATCAACATAATTTTTATAAATGTCTTTACGTAGACTTTGTTTATAAGGACCAAATTCACCTTCTTTTCCTGGGCCTTCATCGTAAGGAATTCCGCTCCAGTTCAAGCTTTCAACGATATAATCTTCGGCGCCTTCCACAAATCGATTTTGATCTGTATCTTCAATGCGCAAAACAAAAGTACCTTGATGCTTTTTTGCAAATAAATAATTATACAAAGCTGTTCTTAAACCGCCAATATGTAGAGGTCCCGTAGGGCTTGGCGCAAATCTGACGCGTACTGATGTTGACATGATGCTCTTTTTTTTACAAAGATAAAATTTATGCGATGTAATAAAATCATCCAGGCTTATACTTTAGCTTTTTAGTTCAAAATTTATTGATATTTTTATAAAAATAGATTTAATTCTAATCATGTTAAATTTAAGAAGCTTTTCAAGACAATAGAAATTGAATTTATACATTCGCAATTCAATCCATAAAATGCAGAATTACAAACTAATAGAAGAAAAATTAGAGCAATTTATCAAAAAATATTATTTGAATCAATTGCTGCGTGGAAGCATTTTATTTTTGAGTATAAGTTTATTGTTTCTTCTCATTTTACTCGGACTCGAATATTTTTTGTGGTCGGGCACAGGCTTCAGACTTTTTCTTTTCTGGTGTGCTCTTGGTATTTTAGTTGGGATTGCAGTTCCGTTAATTTTAATTCCAATTTTAAAGCTTTTCAAAATTTCAAAAGGAATTGATTATGAAAAAGCTTCGGAAATAATTGGTCAACATTTCAATGAAGTCAACGATAAGCTGACAAACATTCTGCAATTAAAAAATCAAAATGTTTCAAATGCTTTTATCGCAGCAAGCATTGAACAGAAATCACTAGAACTGAAACCGATCAAATTTCAATTAGCAGTCGATTTTAAAACAAATCTGAAATACGCCAAATTTGCGATTATTCCAATTCTGATATTTATTGCCATTTGGATTTCAGGGCAAGGAGAGGCTTTCAGCGAAAGCTACACCCGAATTCTAAATTACGATAAGGTTTATACGCCGCCAGCTGCTTTTAGAATTGACATTTTAAACGAAAAGTTAGAAGTTATTGCTGGAGAAGATTTTCTTGTTAAAGTAAAAACTGAAGGTAAAAGTGTTCCTGAAAAGATGTTTATCAACATGAATGGAAAGAATTTCCAGATGAATAAAACTGATGCGAATCAATTCGAATTTGTCTTAAATTCTGTGAGTGAAATGACAGATTTCTATTTAGAAGCCAACGAAGTTATTTCACAGAAACATCGAATTAAAGTCTTGCAAACACCTCAGATAACAAGCTTTGACATGTATTTGCAGTATCCAAAATATCTAAATAAAGCTGATGAAAAACAAAGTGGAACTGGTCACGCTCAATTACCTGAAGGGACGCGCATCAAGTGGGAAGTACAAACTGAGTTTACTGATCATGTAAACTTTGAAACCAATGATACAACTTTGAATTTTTCAAAAAATCAAAAGCTTTTTGAGTATCAAAAAACTGCATCAAATGATTTTGATTATGCAATGACCACATCAAATCCTTTGTTTAAAAATCACGAGCGATTATCATATAAAATCAATGTTATTAAGGATGAATTTCCTGAAATTAAAGTTCAAAAAAAGAAGGATAGCTTAGATGAAAAGCAATCTTATTTCTATGGACAACTGAATGACGATTACGGTATTCAAAAATTGGAATTGGTCTATAGAGATCTCGAAACAGATTCAGTTTTTCAAAAAAACATTAAAATCTCACGAAACACTTATGCAGATTTTACTTATGCATTTCCAAATATCGATTTAAAACTTCAAGGTGGACACGCTTATTCTTATTACTTTAAAGTATATGATAATGATGCTGTTAATGGATCGAAGTCGAGAAGATCAAAGAGTTTTCAATTCAGAAAATTAACGCAAGATGAGGAGAAAGAAGATAACCTAAAGCGTCAAAAAGAATCTTTTTCTGAGATAAATAAATCATTAGAAAAATCAAAAGAAGAACAGAAAACATTAAAGGAATTACAGCAACTTAATAAAGAAAAAAGCCAGCTCAATTATAACGATAAAGAGAAGATCAAGCAATTTTTACAGAGACAAAAACAGCAGCAAGAGCAGATGAAAAAGTTCAGTGAAAAACTGAAAGAAGATCTTCAAAATCTAGATGATAACTCTGATCAAAAACAAAAACTTGAAGAGAGATTAGAGAGCACTCAAGAACAACTTGAGAAAAATCAAAAGCTATTAGACGAGCTCGATAAAATAAAGGACAAAATTAGAACTGAAGATCTCGATAAAAAGCTTGAAGAATTTGATCAATCAAAACAAAAGCAAGAGAAAAACCTTGAGCAACTTCTTGAGTTAACTAAGCGTTTTTATGTTGAGGAAAAGCAAAAACAATTAGCAGATAAGCTTAAAAAATTGTCTGAAGAACAAAAAGATTTATCTGAATCTCAAGAAAATGATACTGAAAAACAAAAAGATTTATCAGAAAAATTTGAAGCGTTTATAGAAGAACTTGATGAATTAGAAAAGCAAAATCAAGACTTAAAATCACCTATGGAATTAGGCAAGGATGAAGCTTTAGAGGAAGAGGTGAAAGAAGATCAAAAAGATGCAGAAGAGAACTTAGAAAAATCTGAAACTTCAGAAGAATCTGGTGACAAAAAAGATTCTAAAAAAGAAAAGCAAAAAGCTTCTGAAAAACAAAAAAATGCAGCCGAGAAAATGCAGCAAATGTCTCAGAAAATGCAACAATCCATGAGCAGTATGCAAATGGAACAAGAAGCAGAAGATGCAGAAATGTTAAGACAAATCTTAAATAATCTGATTATTTTTTCATTACAACAAGAAGACTTGATGGAAGAATTTCGAAACATTGAAAACTCTAATCCGTATTTCGCTAAGCATTTAAGACGACAATCGGAATTAAGAGAAAATTTCAAGCATATTGATGATAGTTTATTTGCTTTATCTCAACGTAACATTATGATTACTGAATCTGTCAATAACAAGATAGAAGACATTAACTTCAACACAGAAAAAGCACTTGAGCGCTTAGCTGACAATAAAGTTCGTCGAGGGACTGCAAACCAGCAATACGTGATGAAAGATGCTAATAGCTTGGCGAATCTTCTAGCCAACGCACTTGATCAAATGCAGGACAAGATGTCTGGCTCAGGCTCTGGGCAAGGAAAGCCACAACAAGGCGAAAGTCAAGGAGATCAGCTTTCAGACATCATTAAATCTCACGAAGAGCTGAAAAAAGAAATGCAAAAAGGACAACAGGAAGGCCAAAAAGAAGGCGAAGGTAAAGAAGGAAAAAGTGGTGAGAAAAGTGGTGATCAACAGGGTTCTGAAAGTAAAGGCAACCAATCTGGTGGTGAAAAAGAGGGAAGTGAAGGAGAAGGCAAAAATGGAAAGCAGAAAGGAAATGCTGAACAGATGAGTTCAGAAATTTATGAAATCTTTAAAAGACAGCAAGAGCTTAGGCAAGAATTAGAAAACAGAATTGAGCGTTTAGGTCTAGAAGATAATAGCAAAGAATTAGAAAAAAGCTTAGATGAATTAGAAAATGAACTTCTAATGAATGGTTACAGCAACAAACTTTTAAAACAAATGGAAGATGTACAACATCAACTCTTGAAACTTAAAAAAGCAGCTAACCAACAGTCAAAAGAAGAGAAGCGTCAAGCTGAAACAAACACAAAAACTTACGATAAGCAATCTAAACAGTGGAAGAAAAAATCTAAAGAATATTTTCAGAGTACTGAAATATTAAATAGACAACAATTACCTTTGCAAACTAAATATAAAGAGCTGATTAAAGCTTATTTCAATAATTTATATGATTGAATTTTACAGTGAGAACAATTTCTCTTTAGATGAAAAAGAAAAGCATCAAATTTGGATTGAAAACGTAATTAATTCTGAAGGCTTTAAGCTTGAAGAAATCACTTATATTTTTTGTGATGATAATTACCTTTTAAAGATTAATCAAGAGTTTTTAAAACATGATACTCTGACAGACATCATCACTTTTGACAATAGTTTTGGTCTGTCAGTTGCTGCTGAAATTTATATCAGTACAGAACGCGTTGATGAAAATGCGATTAAATTTGGTAATAAATTCACTGAAGAATTGAGAAGAGTGATGGTTCACGGCGTGCTTCATTGCATGAAAATCGATGACCATACAGATGAAGAGAAGCGCAAAATGCGCCAGAAAGAAAATGAAAAATTGCAAATGTTCCACGTGGAACAAAATTAAAAAAGATGTTTAACAAAGAGTACGATGTGATCGTTGTAGGTGGCGGACATGCAGGAAGCGAAGCAGCAGCAAGTGCTGCTAACATGGGTTGCAAAACATTATTAATCACAATGAATTTGCAAAACATAGCACAAATGTCATGCAATCCAGCAATGGGAGGAATCGCAAAAGGACAAATATTAAGAGAAATTGATGCGATGGGCGGTTATAGCGGAATTGTTTCTGATACTAGCGCAATTCAATTCAAAATGCTTAACAAATCTAAAGGTCCAGCGATGTGGAGTCCACGAGTGCAAAGTGATAGAATGATGTTTGCAGAGCATTGGAGGTTAAAACTTGAGCAAACTAAAAATCTAGATTTTTATCAAGAAATGGTCAGCGGCTTAATCATAGAAAACAATAAGTTAATAGGTGTGAGAACATCATTGGGATTAGAGATCAAAGCGAAAAGCGTTATCCTAACCAACGGAACTTTTTTAAATGGATTAATCCATATCGGAACCAAAAATTTCGGAGGAGGAAGAGCAGGAGAAAGAGCCTCAACTGGTATCACAAAAGATCTGATTGATCTGGGTTTTGAAGCAGGAAGAATGAAAACAGGTACGCCTCCTAGAGTTGATGGAAGATCTTTAGATTTCTCTAAGATGATTGCACAGCCTGGCGATGAAATCCCTTCTAAATTTTCATTCTCAGATGAGACAAGACCATTAACAAAACAGCGTTCTTGTCATATGACTTATACATCGCCAGAAGTACATGAATTATTAAGACAAGGTTTTGACAGATCACCAATGTTCAATGGTTCAATTGAGAGCACAGGGCCAAGATATTGTCCAAGCATTGAAGACAAAATACATAGATTTGCAGATAAAGATAGACATCAAATGTTCATAGAACCTGAAGGTTGGAACACAGTTGAATATTATGTGAACGGCTTCTCAACATCATTACCAGAAGATATTCAGTTCAAAGCTTTGAAATCAGTCAAAGGATTTGAGAATGTTAAATTTTTCAGACCTGGTTATGCAATTGAATACGATTATTTTCCACCAACACAGCTTAAGCATACTTTAGAAACAAAATTGATCGATAACTTATATTTCGCAGGACAAATAAATGGAACAACTGGTTACGAGGAAGCGGCTTCTCAAGGTATGATGGCAGGAATAAATGCTGCGCTTAAAATTCAAGAAAAAGAAGAATTTATTCTTCAAAGAAATGAAGCATATATAGGCGTTTTAATTGATGATTTAATCACAAAAGGAACTGAAGAACCTTATAGAATGTTTACATCAAGAGCTGAATATAGAACCTTATTACGACAAGATAATGCTGATTTTAGATTGACAGAAAAAGCGTATCAAATAGGTTTAGCTTCTGAAGAAAGACTTCATAAAATGGAAAAGAAAAAGATTCAGTCAGAAAAATTTGTTGAATTCTTTAAAAATACGAGTGTCACGACAGCAGAAATAAATCCGATTCTCGAAAAGAACAAGTCACAAAAAGTTGATCAACAAGGCAAAATGTTTAAAATTTTTGCACGTCCAAATATCACGATGGATGATATGCTTCAAATTGACAGTGTAAAAGATTATGTTGATAATCACGAATTAGATTCTGAAACATTAGAACAAGTCGAAATCCAAGTTAAATACTCAGGATATATCGCTAAAGAAAAACAAAACGCAGATAAACTCAACCGCTTAGAAAACATCAAGATTCCGCAAAATTTTGATTATTCAAAATTAAAGTCAATGTCTTTTGAAGCTAGAGAAAAACTCAATGAAATTCAGCCACGAACAGTGTCCCAAGCCTCAAGAGTTTCAGGAGTCAATCCGAGTGATATTTCAGTCTTATTAGTTCACATGGGACGCTAATGTTCCACGTGGAACATGAAATAAATGAGAATGAAGATAAAGGATTTCGCACATACAAAAGAAGAATTTAAACTAAAAAGAGTAGAGGAAGGTTTATATAAAACACAAAATCTTCCTCAAAATCTTGACTTTTATTATGATTTCGAAGAATACATTTCTCATGATGAAAGTAAAAAAGGAATAATTGGGAGAGTCTATGATGTAGTGAAAAAATTCATGTTTTACCAAAAATTGAATCTCATTAAAAAATACTCAAATGAAAATCCTAAGGTTTTAGATTACGGATGCGGAACTGGAGATTTCTTAGATTATTTAAATCAAAAAAAATATAAAGTAGAAGGTTTTGAACCTACACAAAAAGCCAATGAGATTGCATCTAAAAAAGATTTAAAGATGCATTCAGATGTCAATTCAATCATTGGAAAATTTGATGTTATTACCTTATTTCATGTTTTAGAACATGTTGAGGATATTGATTATTTAATTAAAAGATTAAAACAAAAACTAAATGAAAATGGAATCTTGATCATAGCAGTTCCAAATCATGAATCTAAAGATGCAAAAATTTATAAAGAATTTTGGGCTGCTTGGGATGTGCCTCGACACATTTGGCATTTTTCAAAAAGTAGTTTGATAAGAAAAATAAAATCATATTCACTAAAGTTAATTTCAGTAAAACCTTTATTTTTTGATGCAATTTATATTTCAATGGTTTCTGAAAAATATAAACAAGGAAATTCTATCAAAGGGATTTTGAACGGTTTATATGCCAATTTAAGTGCATTAAAGACAAAATCATGGTCGTCTCACATTTTTATCTTCAAAAAAGGAATTTAAGCCTTTATAAAGCGATCTAAGAGCTAATTATCTACAATCATAGTCATATAGATTCAATTCTAAATAAAGCACTAAAAACACAACCTATAAAGCACTTTTATAATAAGAAATAATTATTGATAATATAATATCTATAATTAAATCTTATTCATATATTTTAATGAATAAATGATACATTTGCGCAAAATCAAAAACATGAAAAAATTACTTTTTACAGCTCTTATTGCTGCAAGCTTAATATCTTGCCAAACAGAAAGCATGAAAACAGCTTACGTTGATAATTCAAGATTAGTTCAAGATTATCACAAAATGGAAAAAACTGAGGCTAAATTTGAAAAGAAAAATAAAGAACTCTCAGACGAATTAGATGCTGTAGCTCAAGAATTTCAAAAAGAGGTTCAAGAATTTCAAGCTAAAGCAAATTCAATGAGTAAAGCTAATCTTGAAAAGAGACAAAACGAATTGATGCAAAAGCAACAAATGTTGCAGCAACAACAGCAACAAAAAAGTGAGCAGATGCGACAAGAAAGTGATGCTGCTATCAATGAAATCATTGATGATGTCAAAACTTACGTTTCAAATTACGGTGAAGAAAATGGCTATACTTATATTTTTGGTTCAAATGAATCAGCAAACATTATGTATGCTAAAAAAGGGCTTGATATTACTGATGAAGTTTTGAAATCTTTAAATGCAGAAGATTCTTTAAAATAAGAAGAGCCTGACAAATCAATACTAAAAAAGTAGTTTTTATAAATATAAAAGCTACTTTTTTTTGTGCAGTAAACGCGTGAGTTCAAATGATAAATCTGTAAAAATCATTTTACCAGAACCGTTTCTTTCAACATAATAAAGCGCATCTTCAAGAGCCTTAAAAAGGTCATTAATGTTGTGTCCTCCTATAAACTGTGCAAAACCTGAAAATTTGAATTTAGGGTCATCAACCTTTAAGTAAACCAAATCTTTTGCATCATAATTAAATAATAAAGCTTGCCTGAAAAATTGAATACAATATTGTAAAAAACGTTTCTGAGTTTCTCTATTTTCTGACGCCAATTCATCGGACCAAT
The DNA here is from genome assembly GCF_002810405.1 of Psychroflexus sp. S27. Classification (NCBI taxonomy): domain Bacteria; kingdom Pseudomonadati; phylum Bacteroidota; class Flavobacteriia; order Flavobacteriales; family Flavobacteriaceae; genus Psychroflexus; species Psychroflexus sp. S27. Next base: position 22,508 of record NZ_NEXQ01000008.1, read on the forward strand.
CGATCAAATCTTTAACAACATATTTATACCCTTTAGCCCTAAAAGCAGATCTCACCCAACGGATAAAAAGAGTTTCAAATCTTTGCTCATCATCACTTTGTTGTAATAAATGTATAGCAGCAGTATAATCTCCATCAGCTTGATGTGCAATAGAAGAAGCTTTAGTAGCTTCTACATTAAAATTCTGTTGCAAAGCAGAAGAAATATCAGCTTCACTTAAAGGTGGGAAATTTAAGCGTTGACATCGCGATTTTATCGTATCAAGGATTTGATCTTCTTGATTTGTTATCAAGATAAAAAAAGTATTTTGAGGTGGTTCCTCAATCAATTTCAACAACTTGTTAGCAGCTTGTGTATTTAAACGATCCGCACACCAAATAATCATCACTTTTGCTCCACCGTTAAAAGCTTTTAAGGATAAGTCTTTCGTTATCTGTGTGGCTTCATCTACATTAATTAAGCCTTGTTTTTTTTCGATACCAATATGCTTATACCAATCAAACAAATTTCCATAAGGTGAAACTTGAATAAATTCTCTCCATTGCGGTAATAAATCTTTACTTAATGGTTTTTTAGAAGACTTTGAAACACTATTGATCGGATAAACAAAATGAACATCTGGATGCTCAAGAACATTTACTTTTTGAGAATTCTTTTGTGAGTTTTCGATCAAAAGCCTTGCATACGCCAAAGCCATTGGTAATGTTCCATATCCATGCTCACCAACAAATAATTGTGCATGTGCAACACGTCTATTTTCAATAGAGTTTACCAAGTGATGCTTGATATGCTCAAGCCCTAAAATTTGATCAAAATTCATAGCGCTAAAATATTAAAATTGCGTTTAAATTCGGCTGAATAGCGTGCAAAATGAATTAAATAATTATTTTTGAGAAAAGAATACAATTTGCATATGAAAACAACAGAAGACTATAATTTTGATGGTAAAAAAGCGATTATTCGCGTTGATTTTAATGTTCCATTAAATAAAGACTTAGAGGTAACAGATATAAGTAGAATCGAAGCTGCAAAACCAACAATTATCAAAGTTTTAGAAGATGGTGGATCAGCAATTTTAATGTCGCATTTAGGAAGACCAAAAGGTGTTGAAGATAAATTTTCTCTTGAAAACATCGTTAACACAGTTTCTGATGTGATTGGTGTCAAAGTCAAATTTGTAAAAAATTGTATTGGAGATCAAGTAGAACAAGCTGCTGCGGAACTTAAAAGTGGTGAAGTATTGATGCTCGAAAATCTACGTTTTCATGATGAAGAAAAAGCTGGAGATAAAGAATTTGCTCAAAGATTAGCTAAACTTGCTGATGTTTATATCAACGATGCATTTGGGACAGCTCATAGAGCGCATGCTTCAACGACTGTCATCGCACAATTTTTAGAAGACAAAATTGTTGGAAAACTTTTACAAAAAGAAATAGATAGTTTAGATAAAGTTCTTCATTCTAATGAAAAACCTGTCACAGCCATTATTGGTGGTGCAAAGGTTTCATCGAAAATAACTGTGATAGAAAACATTCTACCAAAAATTGATCATTTAATTATTGGTGGTGGAATGAGTTTTACTTTCATCAAGGCACAAGGTGGAAAGATTGGAAAATCTTTAGTTGAGGATGATAAATTAGATTTAGCCTTAAAAATTATCGATAAAGCTAAAGCTGAAAATGTAAAATTACATTTACCAGTTGATGTGATTTCAACAACAGATTTTAACAATGACGCTGAAACACAAGTCGAAAAAAGTAATGAAATTTCAGAAGACAGAATGGGATTAGATGTTGGTCCAGAAACCAATAGACTTTTTGCCGAAGTTATTAAAGAATCAAAAATCATTTTATGGAATGGTCCGTTAGGTGTTTTTGAAATGGATAACTTTAAAGAAGGAACAATTTCAATCGGTCAAGCGATTGGTGAAGCCACTAAAAACGGTTCTTTTTCTCTTGTCGGAGGTGGAGATAGCGTTGCTGCTGCCAAGAAATTTGACTTAGCAGATAAAATGAGTTACGTATCCACTGGTGGAGGCGCAATGCTTGAAATGCTTGAAGGCAAGTCTTTACCAGGGATTGAAACTTTAAAATAATTACAATATTTAAAATATTTGATAAAGCTCGGTCAATTGATCGGGCTTTAATTTTTTAAAGTCGTTCAACAACAACTTAAAATTTTCTTAGCATCTTTGTCAGAGATAAATAACTATGTCCACACAAGGTTTTCCAAAATCAGAACATCTTAAATCTAAAAAAGCGATTGATGAATTGTTTCTTAAAAAACATTCTGTCAAAGGCTATCCGATTCGTTTAATGTTTCATAAAAATGAAGAAGAATCACATAAAGTTGGTTTTGTTGTTCCTAAAAGATTGATTCGTTTAGCGGTAAATCGCAACAAGATTAAACGTCAATTACGGGAAGCTTATCGCTTGCAAAAACATCATATCGAAAAACTTCCACCTCAAAATATGATGTTTGTTTTGATAGGTAAAAAACCATTATCTTTTCAAGAAATAGAAGCTTGTGTTTTAAAATGTTTGACGAAATTAAAAGAAAAAGCAGATGAAAAAGAAAATCATATTAAGTAGTTTAACACTTGTCGTTATAGGGAGTTTGGCTTTTAAATCAGTTAAAAATGACTTTTTTGAAATCGCAAAACAAATAGAGATTTTCACAAATTTGTATAAGGAAATCAACATGAATTATGTGGACGAAGTGAGTCCGTCAGAGCTTATGAACACTGCGATTACAGCAATGTTAGCAGATTTAGATCCTTATACCGTTTACTGGAATGAGCAACAAGTGATTGAAGGCCGAATTCGCAATCAAGGTGATTATGCTGGTATTGGCGCGCATATAGAAAGCTATGCTGATAAAATTTTAATCAAAAGTTTAGAAAAAAATTCTCCTGCAGATAAAGCAAATTTGAAAATAGGTGACGAAATTATTAAGATAGATGATATCAATATTTCAGAATACAGCGAAGATGCAGGCCAGCTTTTACAAGGTGAAACGGGTTCAGAAGTTGAAATTACTTTTACAAGAAACGGACAAAAGCAATCGACTGTTTTAGAAAGAGAAAAACATGAAAAAAATGCAGTTATATTTCATCAACTTTTAGAAGATAAGTCAGGCTATATCGTCTTAGATCAGTTTACAAAAACAGCTTCAGCAGAAGTTATTAAAGCTTTTAAAGAACTTAAAAGAGAAGGCGCAACGCAGATTATTTTAGATTTAAGAAACAATCCAGGCGGTTTATTGTCTGAGGCGATTAATATCACAAATATTTTTGTTGATAAAGGCACAACTATCGTGACTACAAAATCTGTGATCGAAAAGTATAATAAAACTTATGTCACACAAAATAAAGCTTTAGACACCGAAATTCCACTAGTTGTTCTCATCAACCATAAAAGTGCTTCGGCAAGCGAAATTGTTTCAGGAAGCTTACAAGATTTAGACCGAGCGGTTGTGATAGGCGGCAGAAGTTTTGGAAAAGGTCTTGTACAAAGGCCAAAGAAATTAAATTACGGAACCCAAGCTAAAATCACGATTTCACGCTACTATACACCAAGCGGAAGAAGCATTCAGGCACTCGACTATGTAGACGGCGTTGCTGTAAGAAAGAGCGAAGATTCCTATCAGAAATTCAAAACCAGAAATGGAAGAGAGGTTTTTAGCGGAGGTGGAATTTTACCAGATATTTTGATTGAAAACGAATCAACAAACGCTTTGACTGAAGAATTGGAAAAGAATAATTTAATTTTTGGGTTTGCAAATCAGTATTTTTCAAAAAACGATGAGCTAGATATTTCAGAGATGAATAACGATAAACTTTTTGATAACTTTAAATCTTTTGTTGACAAGAATGATTTTTCATTTGAATCTGAAACTGAAAAAGAACTGCAAAAACTTAAAGATATTGCTGAAAAGGAAAATATTTATCAAAAGGTCAATAAGGATTTTGAAGCTTTAAAAAATCAAATCAATAAAGCTGAAGAAACTTTATTCGATCAATCTCAACCTCAATTGGAATTGAGCTTAACCAAAGAAATTATTAAACGTTATGTTTATAATGAAGGTGTATTTGATTATCTCATCAATAATGGGAAAAGCATTTCTAAAGCCAAAGAAGTTTTAAACGATCAAAAAGCATATCAGAAAATATTAGAATAAAAAAGTAACAAAAAACGCTCTTAAATTTAAGAGCGTTTTTTAATTGAATTTCAATTATAATGAAACTTAAAAATCTAAAGTTTCACCGATATCAAGAAGCATTAAATCTTTATCCTTTTCATAGAATTTACGCTTTGCTTCATCGTGGTCAATTTCTATATATCCAAAAGTGTCATAGTGATAACCAAGAATTTTATCACAATTCACAAAATCACTTGCAATAATGGCATCATCAACATTCATTGTAAAGTTATCGCCAATAGGTAAAATGGCTAAATCAAGCTTTGTGTGAAGCGGAATCAATTTCATATCCATGGTTAAAGCAGTATCGCCTGCAATGTAGATATTTTTGTGTTCGCCTTCTATCACAAAACCGCCGGGTTGACCGCCATAACTTCCATCAGGAAAAGATGACGTGTGAATGGCGTTGACATATTTCACTTTACCAAAGTCAAAATTCCAAGAGCCACCATGATTCATCGGGTGAACTTCAAATCCTTTTTCTTCGTAATAATTAGCAATTTCAAAATTAGAAACAATCACTGCATTTGTGCGTTTTGCAATGGCTTCAACATCCAGAATATGATCTTGATGTGCGTGTGTTAGCAAAATATAATCTGCTTTCAGCTCATCAATATTAATGTGAGATGCTTTTTCGTTTCCTGTAATAAATGGATCGACAAGAATGTGAATATCTTGCATTTGCAAACCCAAACTTGCGTGTCCGTAAAATGTAATTTTCATAAAGCCTTTGTTTTGCCTATGAAAATACGAAATTTTAAAAAAAAGAAAAAATTAAGCGTTATCAGCTGCAAACCATTCAGCAAAAGCAGTTCCTGTTTCGCGTAATTTCAAACTGTGAAGCTTTAAACTTCTGTCAAGTTGAGATTTTATTTTTTCAGCAAAATCTATCACCATATTTTCACTTGTTGGCTGATAATCAACCAAGACAACATTATGATTTGCTTTTTTCAAATCATGAGCAAGCTCAATATGTGGTGTGTTTTTATTCAGCATAATGGCATGGTCAAGAACATCAACAACTTCTTTTTTGACAATTTTTTTGAGATCGCCAAAATCGATCACCATTCCGCATTTAACGTTTGAAGTATCAGTAATTGGTTCGCCAATCACGCAAACATCGAGTTTATAACTATGTCCGTGAATGTTTTGACACTTGCCATCATAACCATAAAGTGCATGCGCAGTTTCAAAAGTGAATTGTTTTGTAATTCTAATTTTTGCCATTGATCTAAATTCTAATGCAAAGATATGAAAATTGCTTCTGAGAAATTATGCATTAGTTAATCAAACTTTAAATACTGATTTTAGTCAGTTAAGTATTTGTATTGTTTAAATCAAAAATCAACGCTCGATCTGAAGTTGATTTAACTTTCTGTAAAGGCCATTATCTTTGGTGAGTAAATCTTGATGAGTTCCTTTTTCAATGATTTTTCCTTGATCGACGACAATAATCTGGTCTGCATTTTTGATGGTTGATAAACGGTGCGCAATCACAATTGACGTTCTATTTTTCATCAATTCATCAAGCGCATCTTGAACCAGTTTTTCTGACTCTGAGTCTAATGAACTTGTGGCTTCATCAAGAATCAAAATTTTAGGATTTTTAAGCACAGCTCTTGCAATCGCGACACGCTGACGCTGACCGCCAGATAATTGCACGCCACGCTCGCCAACTAAAGTTCCATAATCGTCAGGGAAAGACATGATAAAGTTATGTGCATTTGCTTTTTTGGCAGCATCAACAATTTCTTCTTTTGTGGCATCTGGTCGTCCATAAGCGATATTTTCTAAAATACTTCCGCCAAATAAAAAGACATCTTGTGGTACAACTGCCATTTGAGACCTGAGTTCGAATAGATCAAAATTGTCTGATGCTTTTTGGTCAAATAAAACTTGACCCGTATCAGGTTGATAAAAATTTAGAACCAAAGCTGCCATGGTTGATTTTCCTGAACCACTTGGACCAGCAATAGCAACTGTTTCTCCTTTTTTAGCTTCAAAATTAATTGATTTTAAAACCTGAAAATCTGGTCTTGATGGATAAGAGAAATTCACATCTTTAAAGGCTAATTCACCTGATAATTTTTGTTGAATTTCTTTTTCTTCTATCTCTTCAGGATGCTCATCAATTAAATCAAAAACACGTTCAGTAGCACCAATCGCTTTTTGTATTTGCGCATATTGAATTGGTAAACCACCAATTGAAGCACCCACAAAAATTGTATATAAAATAAATGTAATCAGCTCTGATTGCGTTAACTCACCGACATTCTGAAGTTTAACGGCGTACCAGACCAATAAAACGATGGCACCAAAAATACAAAAGATGATAAATGATGAAAAAGCGCCTCTGGCCAAACCACCTTTAATCGCAATTTTTTTAATAGAATTAACCGCTTTTTCATAACGTAAAATCTCAAAAAGTTCGTTTGTAAAAGCTTTGACATTCGCAATACCTTGTAAAGTTTCGCCAACAATTGTGTTAGAGTCAGCGACTTTATCTTGCGCTTGCTTTGATAACTTTTTGATAAATCGACCAAAGAAAACAGCAACAATTGCAAAAACAGGAATGGTTGCAATCATTAACAATGAAAGCTTAACTGAGGTAAAAAACAAAGCTGCAATCCCACCGATCACAATAATTGTCTGACGTAAAAATTCAGCTAAACCTGTGGTAAATGTATCTTGAATTTGAGAAATATCTGCAGCGACTCGCGAATTGAGTTCATTCACTTGACGATTAGAAAAAAACTGCATTGGCATTTTAATCAAGTTATTATAAGTGTCTTGACGAATGGCTGAAAGCATGTTTTCAGTGACATTAACAAAGAGAACAACTCTAAAAAATGAAAAAATAGCTTGTGCGGTAAATAAGACCAAAAGTAAAAGTCCCATTTTATTAATTTCTTCAGAAGAGAAATCAGCAGTTTCAATTAAATCTCCCATCAGTTTAGGAAACAATAAAGCTGTTACACCTGTTAAGGCTAAAAAAATAACACCAATAATGAGTTTCCATTTATGCGGTCCAATATAATTGAAAAGTCGAAGAGAGCGTTTAAGATTTGAACTTGTCAATTTGACCTTTGGAAGATCGTTGTCTTTTTTTCGCTTAGCCATAAATCATTTATCCTAATTCGACTACAAAGTTAGACTTTCATTGTAATTAAAAGACTTAAGCTTTTCTAAAAATAAAGTGAATCTATAATTATATCAAAATGTTATTTTATTATGAATAAATTTCATATTTTAATAAAATTATATTTAATAATTAAAAATATAAATCATGGCTATTAAAAATTTTAAAGGAAATCATGTTGGTGATGTTAATGAAAAAGCTGAAGAAATAAAAGTCAGAGATTGTATGTCACCGAATATTATTTTGTTCAGAAAAGGGCAAAGCATCATTGAAGTGGTAGAAACTATTATGCGCTACAGAATTTCGGGAGGACCTGTTGTTGATGAAAATGATAATCTCATCGGCGTAATTTCTGAAGGAGATTGTATCAAGCAAATTTCTGATAGTCGTTATTATAATATGCCAATGGAACTCACTATGATTGAGGATTATATGACGAAAGGCATTGATACAATTTCGCCAGACACAAACTTATTTGATGCCGCACAGAAATTTATCACTTCTAAACACAGACGTTTTCCGGTTGTTGAAAACGGTAAAATTTTAGGCATCGTCAGTCAGAAAGATGTCTTAAGAACTGCATTAATGCTTAAAGGTTATAGCTGGAAACACGATTCTTAAATTTAATATCAAAAGAAAATATCTTGAACTAATCTGTAAGTATTGGTGTGTGCATTGATGATGTCTTTGATATCTTTAGAATAACCGCCTCCCATACTGATTTCAACAGGCAATTGATGTGTTTTAATTAAATTTAAAACAAATTCATCACGTGCCTTACAACCATAGATTGTACAGCCTAATTTACCGAGTTTATCTGTTTTTAAAATATCAACACCTGAGAGATAAAAAATAAAATCTGGTTTAACATCTTCTATCAAGCGTGGTAAAGTTTCTTTAAGAATAGATAAATAGGTTGCATCATCACAATCATTTTCAAGCGGAATATCAAGATCAGATTCTTCTTTTTTAAAAGGATAATTACTTTTTCCGTGCATTGAAAAAGTAAAAACCCGTGGATCATTCTGAAAGATTTCAGCTGTTCCGTTGCCTTGATGTACATCGAGATCAACAATCAGAATTTGTTCAATATCAGTTTCTTCCAGCAAATAATAAGCAGCTGTGGCTTGGTCATTAATCATGCAAAAACCTTCACCGTGACCCGTAAATGCGTGATGCGTTCCGCCGGCGATGTTCATGCCAACGCCAATTTGCAGTGCATATTTTGTAGCCTGAACAGTTCCGTTGGTGATTAATCGTTCGCGTTTGACTAAAGCTTCAGATAATGGAAAGCCTATTTTTCGAACAGCTTTTCTGTCGAGTTCTACAGCATACATGGCATTGATATAAGCATCTGTATGTGCCATTCGAATATATTTTTCAGTAGAATCTTTGATGTCAGGTTCAAAAAAATTCTCTTGTTCACAAATTCCTTCAAGCAAAAGTTGTTTCGAAATCAAATCATATTTTTCCATTGGAAACCTATGATTTTCTTTCAGCGGATGTTGATAGCTTGGATGAAAAGCAATTTTGAGCATTGAAAAATTAAAAATAAATTAGTCTATCTGAATTTCATCAGCAGCACCTAAAAGTTCAAAATCAATATTTCTTTTGATTAAGTCTGCTTTTTTGACACGGACATAAACTTCATCACCAAGTTGATACATTGTTTTTGTGCGCTTACCAATCACAGCGTAATGTTCTTCATTAAAGTTATAATGATCGCCAGGAATGTCTCGTAATCTTACCATTCCTTCACATTTATTTTCAACGATTTCAACAAAAATACCAAAATCAGTCACACCGCTAATCACTCCTAAAAATTCGGAGTCTTCATGGTTTTGAATAAATTTCACTTGCATATATTTAATCGAATCGCGTTCTGCGCTGGTTGCTAAATTCTCCATTTGGCTAGAATGTTTACATTTCACTTCATAATCAGTTGCGCTGGCAGTTTTTTGACCATCGAGATAATGCTGTAATAATCTATGCGTCATCACATCTGGATAACGACGAATAGGCGAGGTAAAGTGCGAATAATAATCAAATGATAAACCGTAATGACCTATATTTTCTGTTGAATAATAAGCCTTACTCATGGTTCTGATGGTTAAGGTATCAACAAGGTTTTGTTCCTTTTTACCTTTAACATCTTCAAGAAGCTTGTTTAAAGATTTAGAAACTTGCTTCTGATTTTTAAAATTTAATGAGTAACCAAATTTAGAAACGACTGTGTTTAAAGTTTCCAATTTTTCTTCGTTAGGTTCATCATGACAACGATAAACAAAAGTCTTTTCAGGTTTTTGTTTACCAATAAATTCAGCAACTTTTCTGTTAGCCAAAAGCATAAATTCTTCAATCAATTTATTGGCATCTTCAGAAGTTTTAAAATAAACGCCTAGAGGGTTGTTGTCTTCATCAAGGTTAAAATTGACTTCAACTTTATCAAAGGACAAAGCGCCTTTTTGCATGCGTTCATTTCGCATAATTTTAGCAAGCCTGTCAAGTTCCAGAGTTGCTTCAAGTATGTCGTCTGAAACAGGATAAGCTTTTTTAGTTAAAGAAACATCAGCAGGGATTGTTTTGTCTTTGGTCGTGATTAAATGTTGCGCTTCTTCATAAGCAAACCTTGCGTTAGACTCTGTCACAGTTCTACCAAACCATTGATTGACAATTTTCGCATTTTTATCAAGTTCGAGAACAGCTGAAAAAGTATATTTTTCTTCGTTTGGACGAAGTGAACACGCATTATTAGATAGAATTTCTGGTAGCATAGGAACAACACGATCAACTAAATAAATAGATGTTGCGCGGTTGTAAGCTTCTTCATCTAAAATAGTATCAGGTTGTAAATAGTGTGAAACATCAGCGATGTGAACACCAACTTCAAAATTTCCGTTTTCTAATTTTTGAAAACTCAAAGCATCATCAAAATCTTTAGCCGAGGCTGGATCGATTGTAAAAGTCAAAACATCACGCATATCGCGACGTTTTTTAATTTCTTTTTCTGAAATTTTTGTATCGATTTGGTTTGCGTATTCTTCAACTTCAGCAGAAAATTGTTCTGGCAAATTATATTCCGCTAAAATAGCGTGCATTTCTGTATCATGTTCGCCGGGAACACCTAAAACTTCAACGATTTCACCATTAGGCGAATCAGAATTTTTAGACCATTTCGTCAATCGAACTTTAACCATTAAACCATCGTCTGCCCCATTAAAATCATCTTTTGAGACAAAGATGTCTGTGTACATTTTAGGATTCTGGACAACGACAAATCCAAATTTTTCTTGTTTTTGAAGCACTCCAATGTATTCATCTTTAAAACGTTCAATGATGGAAGTGACTTCTCCTTCGGATTTCTTTTCACGCTTTTTAAACACGAAAACCTCAACTTGATCGCCATCTAAAGCGTGATTAAGATTCTTATTTTCAACAAAAATGTCATCATCAAGTTCATCAACGACAACATAAGCATCGCCACGTGTGGTCATATCAACTTTACCAGTAAAAATTGAATCAGCGGTGTTGAATTTGAAATGATGTTCGTCCTTTTGAATCAACTCATTTTTAGCAGTCATTTGTCCTAATAATCTGATCAAACGATTTCTGGTCTTCGTGTCTTTCAACTCTAAAATTTCGGCAATTTGCTTAAAAGTGTATGTTTTATCTTTATTCTTTTGAAAAACTTCTAAGACTCTTTTCTTAAAATTTATGTTGGGTTGGCGTCTTTTGCCTTTATTTTTTTTTGTTTTACTCTTTTTGTTTTTACTCATGTGTCATATTAAAATCTTGGATAAATGTACTATTTAAATCATTCATCGGTAATTATTAAAATTAAATTTATGTAAAACTTGTAAGTCTTGTTAAATATTGTTAAAACAAAGATTCAATTACAAGCGAAATTATATTTATTTTTAACATAAATATTTGTTAAGTTTTTATTATCTTGCCTAAGTAATCAACTTCTATGTTCAAGTCAAAATCAATCATATTGTTTCTCATCATCATCACAATCATTGGTTTTGTGGTGGTTTTCTTGTACATTAACTTCATGTTGAATGCGCCAGTTGGAAGTGATAATATGATTAAATCTGCTGAAGAACTGACTTCTTATAAGATATATAAAGCAAATTATTAATTGCTTAAAAAGTATTATTTTTAGGCATGCTAAATTACATTAAAATTGCGACGTTCACTTATGCGCATGAATACAGCATTCTGCAACATTTGTTAGAGCAAGAATCCATTCGATTTTATTTTCAAAACGAAACAGTTTTAGGCGTCTTGCCTTTTTACTCAAACGCAATGGGTGGTATTTTCCTTAAAGTGCATCCAGAAGATGTTTTAGAAGCTAAGGAGATTATAGAACGGTACAAATCTAAGTCAAATTTAGATATCATCGAGTAATTTTCTTTTCAAATTTGATTTTAAGAAATTTCTAGAGATCAGACTTCTTTTACTTTTCTTTACACTTATCAACAACTTATATATAATTATTTTTCTTCTTTAAATTTTTAAAAAACTAAATAGTGATGATTATTGCGTGTTGAAATCCTTATAATTCATTTGCTATTTATTTTGTTTTTTCAATTCTTCATTTATAGGATGACATTTATTAATAAAATGTTAATATCTTCTTGTTGATTTTGAATGCTTTAGATGAATTTATCAACAAATAGGCTTTTTGATTTTAGATGTTTTTGTTAGAAAATTTCAGCTTGAAAGCTGTTGATAAACTGTCAATAACTGCTGAAAACTTTTTACTAAATACATGAGTTATCATTTGCTTTTGAAGAAAAAAATTGCTGATAGAATTCTATTTCATTTATCAAAAGAATCTTATTGTTTTTTACTTTAAAGTTATTCACAGTCTTGTTGAAAGTTAACTGCTTGAAAATCAATCTTCGTTATTGAGTTATTCACAGCTTATTTTTATATTATTTAATAATTTGATAATCAATTATTTAAACTGTTTATTTGTTCATCTTTATAGATATTATGATTCGTGGTTGATTATAAATATAACTTCGTATTTTTGTCTAACAACATAAAACAAAACAACATGACAATTGCAATTGGTAATGATCACGCAGGGACAGCTTATAAGAATGAAGTTGTCAAATATCTCGAAAAGCAAGGGATAAAAGTTATTAATCACGGAACAAATAGTGATGACAGTGTTGATTATCCTGATTTTGTTCATCCTGTTGCTTCAGATGTAAGCAACAAAAAAGCTGATTTCGGCATCATTATTTGTGGTAGCGGAAATGGTGCAAATATGACAGCAAACAAACATCAAGATATCAGATCAGCTTTATGTTGGAACAAGGAAATTGTGGCCTTAGCGAGACAACATAACAATGCCAATGTGTTGAGCATTCCGGCAAGATTTGTTTCAGAAAATCAAGCCATTGACTTTGTCAAAGTTTTTTTAGAAACAGATTTTGAAGGCGGCCGTCACCAAAATCGTGTTGACAAAATCGCTTGCCAATAAAAGACTAACTATTATGTCACATCACCACCATCATACGCATCAGCGGATTACTAAAAATCTGATGCTTACCATATTTTTGAACATCGGGATTACTGTGGCTCAAATTATTGGTGGATTGATCAGCGGGAGTTTATCATTGCTTTCAGATGCGCTGCATAATTTTACTGATGTGATTTCATTAATTATTAGTTATTCTGCTTCAAAATTTAGTAAAAAGAAAGCGACATTAAAATATACTTTTGGCTATAAACGTGCAGAAATTATCGCTGCTTTTATCAATGCTTCAACCTTAATTGTTGTTGCTTTTATTCTGATTTATCACTCTATCGAAAGATTTATCAATCCGCAAGTCATCGAATCTACGCTCGTTATTTATATGTCGATTTTGGCGATTTTAGGTAATGGTTTTAGTGTGATTTTACTGCTAAAAGATAGAAAGCAAAATATGAATATCACTTCAGCTTTTGAGCATCTATTTACAGATATGATGGCTTCAGTTGCCGTTTTGATTGGTGGATTTTTAATGAAATATTATCAAATTTATTGGGTTGATAGCGTGCTGACATTTGCCATCGCGATTTATTTAATTATTGTAGGATACAAGCTTTTTAAAGATTCATTTAACGTCTTGATGTTATTTACGCCAAATGCTGTTGAAATCAAGGAAATTGTTGAACGTATTGATAATTTTGATCACGTCAAAAAAATGCATCATGTGCATGTATGGCAACTCAATGAAGAAGAAACACACTTAGAAGCTGAAATTGATTTTGATAAAGATTTAAAATTGAGTGAATTTGAAGTTATCTTGGAAAAAATAGAAAAATTATTGAATGAAGATTATGCGATTAATCATGTGACGATTCAACCAGAATTTGAGAAAGACGATGATAAAAATTTAATTGTACAAGACTAATTATGACGATAAAAATCAAAGATTTTAACCACTTAAGTTCTGCTCAGCTTTATGCTATTTTAGCTTTGCGATCTGAAGTATTTGTTGTTGAACAAAACTGTCCTTACCAAGATATTGACAATTTAGATCAAGAGGCGCAACATGTCTGTTTTTATAAAAAAGGTGAATTGGTGGCTTACGCCAGAATATTACCAGCCGGAACTACTTTTGATAGTACAAGTATAGGTCGTTTTTTAGTTAAAAAAACACATCGTCAAAAACATTTAGGACATGATTTGATACAGACTTGTCTGACTTTTATCAAAGAAAATTATTCCTCTTCTCTAATTAAAATATCTGCACAACAATATTTAATAGATTTCTATGCACAACACGGTTTTCAAACTGTGGGCGAAGGCTATCTCGAAGATGACATTCCTCATATAGAAATGCATTACGAAAGAGAAGAATGAGTGAAGAAGATTTATTAAAAGAAACACGAGAATTCGTTAAAATACAACTGTCTCAAGCTGAATCTGGTCACGATTGGTATCACATTAAACGCGTTTATCATTTGGCTTTACATATCGCTAAACAAGAAAATTATTCAGATTTATTGTTAATCAAGCTCGGTGCGTTATTACACGATATCGCTGATGCTAAATTTCATGATGGCGATGAAGAAATAGGACCCAAAATAGCAGGAGAATTTCTTCAAAAACAAGATGTTAATCAAGCTTTGATTGATGAAATTGCTTTAATTATCAAACACATTTCTTTTAAAAATTCATCACAAAAATACACTTCACAAGCTTTAGAAATACTACAAGATGCAGACAGACTTGATGCCATTGGAGCGATAGGTATTGCACGAACTTTTAATTATGGCGGTTATAAAAACAGAGAAATTTATAATCCAGATATTCCGCCGCAACCTCAACAAACTAAAACTGAGTATAAAAAATCTACAGCGCCAACAATCAATCATTTTTACGAGAAACTTCTACTTTTAAAAGATCAAATGAATACCAAAACTGGTTTTGAAATGGCAAAAGAAAGACATGATTTTATGATGAATTTTCTTGCTCAATTTTATGAAGAGTGGAATTTTTCTAGTGAATAAATGTCAATGTTAATGAGCACTTGAAAGCTTTAATGAGATTATTTTTTAAGAATTATATAGCTTTTAAATCTAGATTAAGATGAAATATAAGGTGTATATTTAAACATTAATTTTAAATCATAATTATGGCATTCATCATGTACGTAGATTTTCCTCATAAAGATGTTTGGGAGAAAGAAATGGCAGATCAAATGAAAGAACTTGCTGAAAGTATTGTAAATGAACCAGGATTTATCTGGAAGTTTTGGACAGAGAGCCAAAAAGATGATATGGCTGGTGGTGTTTATATGTTCGATACACGTGAAAACGCAGAAAAATACCTTCAAATGCATAGTCAAAGACTTGTAAAGTTTGGCTATACAGACATCAAAGGACGTGTTTTTGAAATAAATGAAGAACTTTCAAATATCTGTAAAGCACCTATGCCATGATCATTTTAGTTTGTAAAATCCGATTTTACAAATATTTATAATTTATAGGATTAAAGATTTGAGTTTTCAATCATTATGAAAACTCAAATCTTTTTTTTTATATTTTTATAATTCTGTAGATTGATACTCTAAGTCATCTAAAAGTATAATTTGAAAAATAATTATCAAGTCAAATTTCTTTTGGCGATCAATAATCTTTCGTTGATCATCAGCATTCTCATGTCACTAAAACTTTGGACAACGCGGCGCGATTTCCCAGTGATTCCTGTTTTTGAGAGCTTACTTTCTTTTGAAGTATTTAACGGCTATTTATTGGTTAGTTTACTTCTCGGCTGTTTGATAACACTTATTTCTTACCCAAAACCAATTCTTGCATTACTCACATTAAGCCTAATTGTTTTGCTATTGATGCAAGATCAAATGCGTTGGCAAATCTGGGTCTATTTGCATAGCTTGGTGATTGTCCCTTTTTTATATGCTAAATTAAAAAAGCAGAATCTGACTATTTATGTAGCTATTATATTGATAGGTGTTTATTTTTGGGGAGGTGTACATAAATTGAATCCTCATTTTTTTGATTTGATTTTTCATCCTATGATGATTGATCTTTTAAACATCAATCTCAGTCGTTATCAATTTGTGGCATATTTGATCCCTATTGTAGAAATTTTAATAGCCATTTGTTTTCTATTTAAATCAACACGAAAGCTATCATTTTACTCTGCTATTATAACCCACTTTGTTATTATTCTTTGGCTTTCTCCGTTGTATAGAAACTCTAATTGGATTATTTTTCCAATGAATATAGCGATGATTTATTTTTGTTATTTCTGCTTTTATAAAGGAAATATCAACTTTTTTAAATTCACTAATAAATCAAAATCTGGATATTTATTACCCGTTTTAGCATTACTCGTGATCACATTACCGCTGCTGAATAAGATTGAAAAATGGCCTTATTATTTCTCTTTCCATCTCTATTCTGGACAAGGAAAAAGTCTTTATATCATTAAAGATGAAGCAGAATTTTTAGAAGAATCTGATGATTTTATCAAATCTTGTCAGATTGTGAAAGACTTCAATAATAAAGAAAGCATACGCGTTACGAATTGGTCGTACAATGAATTAAATGTTCCCATTCCGTTAGATGAAAGAAGCCTTGGTTTGCTTTTAGAACATTTCTGTCAACGCTTTTCTGGCAAAACTTTGATGTTAAGTTATGACATTCAGTCTCCAAAAGGTGATTATAAAATTATTGAGTGTGATTGAAAATGTTGGGTAGAGTTGATGGTGGAGATTCACTTTCAAGCTTTAATCTGCTTGAAATTAGCATCATTTTGTCGATAGAGATTACTCAATTATATTTTTAATAGTAAATTCTTTTTTAGCGTTTTTTCCTTTTAAATAAGCGTCCCAAGTTTGTGGAACTTCATGATCTGGCATAACTCCTCGCCCTTTTATTTCTGGAGAAACATTCATTTGAAAATGCACAATAGGAATTTTAATCTTAATTTTTGAATTTGGCAACTTTAAATATTCAGAATATCCACTCACGTTTCCTTCATAAGTTCCGCCGGTTTCTTCTCCGATAAATAATCCTCTGTTGGTCATTTTTACCATACTGGCAAATTCTGCTCCGCCAGAGAATGTTCGACCACTTGTGAGAACATATAAATTTTCTTTATAAATCAGGTCTTTTAAAGGTTTCCGATAGCCTAAATCTGAATAGTAATCGCTGTATAATGTCAAATCTCCTCTTTTGGCAATTCTGTCTTGAATGCGCCATTGATCTTCAATATAACCACCATCTTCCTTGTTTTTGTGATAAGGCTTAGGAAGCATTGTGACTTGCTTGTATTTCTGAATCACTTCTTCTGATAAGTAACTGAAAAGTAAATTTCCGTTTCCTTCTGTTCCTCCACCATTGGCTTGAATATCAATAATGAGATGCTTGATATTTAGGGAATCTATTTTTTTAAAATTCGATTGAAGGAACTTTTCATACTTGTCATCATGATCGCTAAAACTCGGAATGCTCAAATAAGCAATGGAATCCTGGATGTGCTCGAATTTGAATTGAACATAATCAAAAGTTATTGATTTGAGCTTTGCGTTTTTCCTTTTAAATTTTGCGTAGCGAACTGCAGGAATCTTAATCGTCTGTATTTTATCACTCCCGAACTCCTGAACTTGAAGTTCAAACTCTTTCTCTTTGCCGTAAACCAATCTATAAAGTAAGGAAAAATTTATTCCGCCAATCCATTCCTTTTTTGAAGTTTCATTAAATCCGTCTGTCGTAATCAAAGGATATAATCGATCAAGAATATGATTTACTTTTTTATGATTAACGGAAATGATTTTAGAACCTTTTTTGAGTTTACCTATGTCTTTTCCGTAGTTCTGGGTTATAATCAGGTTTCCTTCTAAAACTTTTACTGTCAATGGTAAAAAAGATTTTGAAAGTCCCAATTTTATCCTCGACCATTTAGGAATTATGATGGATGTATGTCCTTCATTTGTTAGGCTGATGAGGTATCTTAACTTTTGGTAAAACTCTAATTTGGTGTGAGGTGTATTTAAAGTATTTCGAACGCTATCAATTTTTGCATTTGTTTGATTTTGATCTGTATATTGATAAAGTCCTTGATGCTCTAATTTTAACTCTGTGACGAGAATATCAAAATCTTCTTTAAGTTTTTCTGGTTTTAGCTTTCTTTGAGCATTTCCCTCAAAAACAAAAAGCACTGTGATGATCAGTAAAAATATTTTCATGAGTTGTTTTGGTTTCTTTTTCATCAAGGGATTTAAATTTCTTGTCGGTATTTTAACTTCTATATCAAGTACTTTTTCTGTCAGAAAAATACAAAATTGAATAGTTATTAACTTCATTTTTGAAAAAATATAGGATAACGATTAGTATATGACAAGTAGATCAGTAGAAAGCGATAAACTATCAGTTTTGCTCTGAGCCAAAACGTCGCATTTTGTTTTTAATTTATTCTTTGTTGGATTGATTTTTAAGTCTAATATTTCAATCATCTCACAATCTACCGAATATGTAGCTCCTTCTCTAAAATAGCCTTTCATTCCAATTTTTATTCTATCGTAGTGATGTGATCTCATTTGATTGCATATAATTCACATCTTTGCAGTTCCTGTATTTGGAACTGGTCTGTCATTGTCAAGTAAAACAACTACTTTCTAAACTAAACACTCCACCTAGACTGTCCTTTTCTAAACCGAGTACATTTAAAACTTTAACATAAATACCAATACTAACAGAACTTTTACTTTTCTCGATGGAATATAACGTCCTTCTGTTAGTACATGCCAGTTATGCAACTTGATTTGCACTTAGTTTTGGTCTTAGAGGTGTTACTTTAATTGCTCGCCCATTTCTTCAACCAAACGTTCTAATATTATTAAAGTGCTGCAATATAATTGTAGGGTTTAAAACCTTAACTTGAAACCAATAAAATTTATAGAAAAACGGTAAATTCTGTTAACAAAAAGGGGAAAGCTTTTAAAAACTTTCCTCTTTTACTAAAAAATATAATCTTTTTAATTATTCTAAAATTAGATCTCCCTTATACTCAAATGAAAAATTCTTCCCAGTAGTTGTAATTCCTTCAAACGAAAACACATAATCTCCTTCATCTTTAGAAACGTGCAGAGTTCCAGATTTTAAAGTTTCACTGTTGCTACTTGCATCATCAGATCTGATAATGAAACCAGATCCAAAATATGTAAATATTCGAGGATCAGTATACGGCTCGTCATTTTGATTATATGAACCTACAGACACATCAGCAAAACTACTAGAAACTATTTGAAAAGTAATCATAGAAAAATCGAAGTCTTCTGGAATAATGTTTCCATTCTCCTGCTTTAGTTCTGTTGTGAAAAATTTAAGGTAATTATTATAGAGTCCATTCTCCTCAGGTTCATCCTCGTAAGGTTCAAGAACAGCCGATCTTAAATCTTGAACTACGCCACCCTCTACCTGTAGAGAGCCTTTAGCAAGTGTAGTATTATCAGTAGCTTCATCATCACTAGTGCTGCATGAAATTAAAAAAATTGTAATGCAAGCATAAAATAACCTCGAATAAACATTTTTCATTTCTAATATTTTAAATTTTTAATTTGCGAATGTAACCAAACCAAAATAAATGGTTATGCTATTTGTTTAAAATTCTTAAATGTCATAATTCGTCCCATCCCTGAATAGAACAAGGTTATAGTTTATAATTGCGTTGTTATTAATTTTTCATAGTAGGACTGGATTTCAGCAAAATGCTTTAGAAGCCCTGAGCCCATTGTCTGCTGCATAAAGACAATAAGGTTGCCTCATCTTGGTTTTATCTTTTCTTTTAGCAAATGGCAGTTCAAGTATTGCTGTAGGTATTTGGTTGAGACGCTCCAGAAGGTGCTGTCAATCCATTTTTTAATCCTGTTA
Organism: Psychroflexus sp. S27; assembly: GCF_002810405.1. Classification (NCBI taxonomy): domain Bacteria; kingdom Pseudomonadati; phylum Bacteroidota; class Flavobacteriia; order Flavobacteriales; family Flavobacteriaceae; genus Psychroflexus; species Psychroflexus sp. S27. The sequence goes on from NZ_NEXQ01000008.1 coordinate 42,249, forward strand.
TGCGTTGAATTTAAATGCTGGACGTGAAATGCACCCCCTGACTCTTTCGGCCTTGGAAACATTTATAGGGCAAAATCCTACTTCGGCATCTTTGGCGAAGCCCTTGCAATTATGGTGGGAGTCACTGCATTCCAATGGCCTGGTCAATTTCGTTTTTTCCTATCCGTCCATGAATGGCCACGCCATGCTAAGGTCAATCCCGGACTTCCTGACCTGGGTAGCGATAACTGTTATTAAGGTGGGAACAGTGTGGGCACACTCCCAGCTTGTTGTCGAACTCGTGCCGGTGTGAGGCTTTAGCGGCAAAATCAGGACATTTTGATGAAACCTTCGATTTCCTTCAATAAACGCTCATGCTGGGAACCGGCAGTGAAAGAATTTATTCTTTTATCTTTTTTATTCTAAAGCTAAATCAAAAAGATTAGGCGGTGTCCGCAATCAAACTCAGACATTTAAGCCAACATTACTGATATTCACTGTTGGCAAATATTTTTTCTACGTTTTTGAAAGTCTATAAATTAGTTTTTTAAATGTTTTTATTTCAAAATCCAAAAAAGAGTCTTCGTTATAAAAGAATGTATTATCAACTCCATCAGCTTTTGTTAATTTGAAATCTCTTCTTAAAGCCTTTAATGTTCCTTTACCTATCGAAGATCTATTATTTCCTATAGAGTATTTCTTTTTATTCACAATTTTTGGAGACAATTTAAAACCTAAAAATTTATTTTCTTTTTCGATGTAAACTTCTAGGTTAGATCCATTTAAATTTAATTTAATGCCTTTATTTACAAGTATTTTTTTTAAATCGGATATTTTCACTTCTCCTTTAAGAGTAGTCTGTTTTGGTTTTGAGTTTTTTTTAATCCAAAAGCCTATATACCTAATAACTGTATTTAATTCCCAATTTTCATTATTTTTCTTTTCAGTTTTAGATCTAATAAAAGAATACTTTTTTCTATACTTTTTGCTGAAACCCCTGATATTAGAGTCAGCAATTGCAATAAGAAACTCGTATATTTCATCAGAGTTAAGCTGGGGATTTAAAACATAACCATTAACATATAAATGTTTAATCAACGCCAACAATCCAGCTCTTTTATTTCCATTATGGAAAGAATGATTTTTTATAATTCCATAAACAAGTGTGGCACAATTTGAATGATAATCGGGGTATTTATTAAAATCTCCAAAACCGGTGTTTTGGCGTTCTACTGCACTTTCCAACATTCCTTCGTTTTTAACACCTGGTGGTTCAACCGGATCCATTTCTTCAAGGAGATGAGTGCTCTGAGATAATAAGTTGTGTAAATCTATTATACATTCTTTGTTTAAAGTATATACTTTGCCATTTTGGCTTTTAAAACTACTGATCATTAAGACTTCTTATTTAAATATTCAAAAGGCAAATTTAACTTTATTTTAAGTTTTGAAGTAATTTTTAAAATCGCATATAATTAGCCCCTATCTTCCAAATATACAATATTTTGTTAAATACTATATTCATCAAATGTTAACATAAATCTTATCTATTTATCACTAATAAACGTTTACAAACGTATTTAAACGTAATTAACTATTTTTTAGACGATTATAACTTGCTTTGTGTTTCATCTTTGCCATGTCACTTAACAACTAAACCGTGGCAGATTCAGAAAGTCTGAGTCTTTAATTTATTTTTATTTAATATTTATCGTTATGAGCACTTTAAAAAATTCAGTACAGTTAATGGGTCATTTAGGAAAAGATCCAGAAGTTTTAAATTTAGATTCAGGCAAAAAACTCGTTAAGTTTTCGCTGGCTACAAATGACAATTACACCAAAAAAGATGGTGAGAAAGTCACCACAACAGATTGGCATCAAGTTGTTGCTTGGGGAAAAACAGCAGAGATTATCGAAAAATACGTCACTAAAGGCAAAGAGGTAATCGTGAGAGGAAAACTCTCAAACAGAAGTTACGAAACTAAAGAGGGCGAAAAACGCTACATCACTGAAGTCAATTGCCAAGAAATTGTGATGACCTCTGCTTCAAACCAATAGATTAAAATTTGTTATAAAATCTTAAAAGCCCTTTTTAAATAAAGGGCTTTTTTGTTTTTGATGAGATTTTAACTCGTCGCTTTTAGAGTTAATGAGGTTGACAATTTAATGGTTCTGTATTTGTGTTTTTGGTTTTTGTCTTCAATTCGCTCAATCAAAATTTCAGTGGCTGTTTTGCCGATTTCCTCAGGGTTTTGATCAATATAAGATAATTGTGGATAGGTTAAATAAGAGGTTTCTTTATCACCAAAACCAATAACAGCAATATCTTTTGGCACTTTAAAACCGAGATCTTTAGCAGCGTTGATCATCATGATGCCAGATGTATTATCAGCAGAGACGATTGCATCAATCTTCTGGGACAACAAAAATTTAATCATCGACTGATGTGGATTTTCAATCGAGGTAAGTTTGAGAATTTTGTTTTCATCAAAACTGATATCGCTTTCTTTTAAAGCTTTTTGGTAGCCTGATAAGCGCAATTGACCAATTTCTAAATTTGTGATATTACTGACAAAAGCAATATTTTTTCGACCGTTTTCAATCAATTGTTTTGTGGCTTCATACATCGAATGCTGATCGTCAATGATAATTTTATCACAGTCGAGTTTTTCTGTCACTCTATCAAATAACACAATAGGTTGATCTGCTCTTTTTAAGGTTTTGATGTGGTTGACATGTTCTTTAGCCAAGGTTTCTGCAGACAAAGACATGATGAATCCGTCCACACGACCGTTGGTTAAAACTTCTAAACTGCTGACTTCATTGGCATATTTTTCATGACTGATGCAAACAATGGTGTCGTAAGATTGTTGTCTTGCTGCTTTTTCGATACCAAAAAGAACTTTTGCAAAAAAGTGATTGAGAATATTTGGGATAATCACACCGATGGTTTTCGTCTGATTGTTTTTTAAACCCAACGCCATTTGGTTTGGCTTATAATTATATAATTCTGCAGCTTCTTTGACTCTCTTTTTGGTTTTAGCGCCAATATCATTGCTGTCGCTTAAAGCTTTTGAAACTGTAGAAATAGAGACATTAAGTAATTTGGCAAGCTCTTTTAAGGTTGTCATAAATACAATTAATTAACTTCTGTAAGATAGCATAAAAAGAAAAAAGTCACTTCATGTTGATGCATAAAAGTGACTTTTAAACTTAGATTTATAAAACTTATATCAAATATTTTATGATTTAATAACCGATCTTCTGGCGGACGCGTTGTAAAACTTCCGAACCAGTTTCTTGCGCTTTATCAGCGCCGATTTGTAGAAGCCTGTCTATTTCTGGCTTATCATTGATGTAACGTTCAAATAAAGCGCGTTCAACTTCATAAGTTGTTGTAATTAACTCAAACAATTCTTGCTTGGCATGGCCGTAACCAAAGTTCCCAGCGAGGTATTTTTGTTTTAAAGTTTCTGTTTGAGCTTCTGTCGCGATGAGTTTATAAATATTAAAAACATTGCAAGTTTCAGGGTTCTTTGGCTCTTCAAGTGGCGTGCTATCCGTTTCGATACTCATCACTTGTTTGCGTAATTTTTTATCACTTTGAAAAATATCGATGTAATTCCCTTTAGATTTACTCATTTTTGCACCATCAGTTCCAGGCACGTATTTGACGTTTTCAGTAATTCCGGCTTCAGGTAAAACAAAAGTTTCTCCATAATGTGCGTGAAAGCGTTCAGCCACATCTCTTGCCATTTCTATATGCTGTAATTGATCTTTCCCAACAGGAATTATTTTGGCATCGTAGAGCAAAATATCTGCAGCCATCAACATTGGGTAAGTAAATAATCCAGCGTTAACATCTTTAAGTCTATCCGCTTTATCTTTAAAAGAATGCGCTAAAGTTAAGCGCTGATAAGGAAACATGCAGTTGAGGTACCAAGTTAATTCTGTCACTTGAGGGACATCGCTTTGTCTGTAAAAGGTTGATTTATCAACATCTAAACCGAAAGCGAGCCAAGTTGCAGCAGTTGCATAAGTATTGTTTCTTAATGTTTCTGCATCTTTAATTTGTGTTAGGGTGTGAAGATTTGCGATAAATAGAAATGAGTCTTCTTTTGATTCATTCGCCATTTCTATCGCAGGAATAATCGCGCCTAATAAATTACCTAAGTGAGGCGTGCCCGTGCTTTGGACACCTGTAAGAATTCTTGACATTTGTATAAAAATTTTGAATTTGCAAAGGTAAAAATTTTTAACCATCAAATTCATATAGTTTACTAAATTTGGCATCTATGAAATGGATCAAAATTCCTTTTATTATTTTATGGCGTTTGTGGTTTTATATTTTGGTGATACTTCCTATCATCATTATGATGCCGGCTTTGCTTGTTACGACAGCCAGAGAAAAGTATTATAAATACGTTTATGCTATTGCGCGCTTGTGGGCTAAAATTGTGCTTTATGGCATGGGTTTTATTCCGAAAGTGACTTATAAAACGCAACTAGAAAAAGGCAGAAGCTATATGCTAACGGCTAATCATACGAGTATGATTGATATTATGATGATGTTTTATGTCTCAAAACATCCTTTTGTTTTTATTGGAAAAAAAGAATTAGCACGTTTTCCAGTTTTCGGATTCTTCTATAAACGCAGCTGTATTTTGGTGGATAGAAAAAACGCAAAAAGCAGACATCAAGCTTTTAAAGAAGCAGAGCGACGTTTAAGTCAAGGGACCAGTATTTGTATTTTTCCTGAAGGCGGCGTTCCTGATGATGTTTCAATTAAGCTGGATCGTTTTAAAAAAGGCGCTTTCCGCTTAGCGCTTGAACATCAAATCCCGATTGTCCCGATTAGCTTTTTAGATAATAAAACAAAATTTCGTTATCAATTTCTAACAGGTCGCCCAGGAAAGTTAAGAGCTATAGTTCATCCTTTGGTTGAAACAGAAGGAATGCCGTTAGACACAGCCTCAAAAAAAACTCTCGAAGACAAAACGCGTGCTGCCATCGAGAGTTCTTTAATTTGGTAAAAGCAATTTTATTTTTAAAAAATTATTCTTCTTCTAGTTTTTCAATCAATTCATCGGTGATTTCAAGTGTGTGATAAACGTTTTGAACATCGTCATCATCTTCAAATTTCTCGATGAGGTTCATAATCTGTATGGCATCATCAACAGCTAATTCTGTTGTGTTTAAAGGAATGCGTTCCAATTCAGCTTTTTTAGGTTCGATGTTGAGTTCTTCAAGTTTTTGTGACATTTTTCCAAAATCTGTAAATTCAGAGTAAACCATCAGGAATTCATCTTCATTTTCAAATGCTGTTGCGCCACCATCGATGAGTTCGAGCTCTAACTCTTCAAGATCATGTTCTAAATTTTCTTTTTCTATGGTAAAAACACCTTGGCGTTCAAAAAGAAATTCTAAAGAACCATTTGTTCCTAAATTCCCTCCGTTTTTAGAAAAAATAGATCTAACGGAAGCTACAGTTCTGTTGGTATTATCAGTTGTACATTCCACAAAAATAGCGATGCCATGAGGGCCATAACCTTCAAAAGAAACGATTTCGTAATGATCAGCATCAGCGCCAGAAGCTTTTTTGACGGCGCGCTGAATAGTGTCTTTAGGCATATTAACGCCCTTGGCATTAGCGATCGCGTTACGTAAAGTTGGGTTTGTATCTGGATCTGGTCCACCAAAATCTTTAACTGCAACGGATATTTCTTTAATCGCACGTGTAAATTCTTTAGCTCTTTTTTTGTCTTGGGCGCCTTTTCTGTGTTTGATATTCGCCCACTTACTATGTCCAGCCATGATAATTTTTATTAGAAATTAAACTTTTTAAAACTACTTTTTAATGACTTTTAAAATTTATATATCATCATAATCAATCGTGATTTTACCAGTTTTTGGTAAAGATTGACAAGTTAAGACTAATCCTTCATCTAAATCTTCATCCGTGAGAATTTGATTTTTAACCATCTCAACTTCGCCTTCAGTTATTTTTGCAACACAGCTACTACAAATACCACCTTTACATGAGTAAGGCGCATCGATATCTTGGTTTAAAACAGCATTAAGTACGCGTTCATCTTTTTGCATAGTGAACTCAAACTCTTCATCATCAAGAATCACTTTTATTTGCGTCGAGCCATCATGTGCCTCAGTAGGTTCAGCATCTTCTGCTGAAAAGAAAAGCTCGAAATTAATTTTTTCTTCGGCGATATCATTTTCTAATAAAATATTTTTGACTTGATCAATCATTTCTTCAGGACCGCATAAAAAGTAGTTACTAAAGTCAATTGACTTGTATTTGTTTTTCACCACATAATTGATGGTTGGTTTTTCAATACGGCCAAAAGTTGCATTGTCTTCTTTAGTTTCGCTGTACACAAACTCAATGAAAAAACGCTCGTTATATTCTTTTTGAAGCTCCAAAAGTTCGTTGATGTAGATTGTACTTTCAGGAGATTTGTTGCCATAAACTAAAACAAACTTTGTAGAATCGTTGTCGCTTAAGCTATGTTTTATCATGGACATAATTGGCGTGATGCCGCTGCCTGCTGCAAAAGCAATGAAGTTTTTACTTTCTGAATTATCGGGTAATTTAAAGAAGCCTTCTGGCGGGTGCACCTCTAGAGTATCTCCTTCTTTAAGCTCATTATTAACATGGTTTGAAAAAACACCGTTTTCAATAGCTTTCACCACTACTGATTTATTTTCAGTATTATGAGAGCTAATGGAGTAGGAGCGGCGCTCTGTGTTGCCGTTTAATGTTTTTTCAAATGTTAAATACTGACCTGCTTTATGTTTAAATTCTTCTTTTAGATTTTCAGGAATATCAAGTGTGACTTCAACAGCTTTGGGTGTTTGTCTCTTGATTTTTTTAATTTTAATTGTATGGAAATTTGACATTTATTGACGATTTTCAGCAAAAATACAATCTTCGCTTTAATAAAGACTTAATTTAATAAATGATTAATGATCGCTTAATATTTGGTCATTTTTAATGGCAAAAACAGATTGATAATCCTTTGCTTCAATCTTATTTGATGCATTATTAGTTGCAAAAGTAGGTAAGCTGAAACCTGTTTTGGTTTCACAAAAGCAAGGCAAATTTTCTTGATCAATTTCGACAAAATTATCAGCTGGAAAAATAACTGTTTCGTCAGTTTTTTCTTTTTGATAGGTGAGTTTAAAATCTTCCAAATTTAACTCATTTAAACATTCTATACCAATATGTTTAAAATCTTCTAAGAACGCGTTTTCCTGAGATGAAATGTAAAAGAAATGCGACTTTTCAAATTTGCTTTTAAACTCTTTGAGATTTTCAAGCGCTTCATTGATATGAAATCTTAATCCACCAAGAAATATAATTTGTTGAGGTTCATAATTTTTAATACAAGCTTCTAATTGGATTATTTTTTTGAGTTTACCAAAATCGGCTAAGCGTTTATCTTCAGAAATTGAAGATTGATAAAACTCGAAGTTAGGAATTATCAAAGCTTTTTGTTTTTCGTCATAAATTGAGCCTGTATGATGTAGCTCTATGTCAGCATTCTTAAATTTGTAATTCAAAATATATGTTTTATAAGATGAAAACCTAAGATAAGACTTCCTAATTGAGATATTAATGAAGTGATCCCTAAATTTCATTTAAACTCTGTTTAAATCTTTATAAATCTTTTATTTTTACATTCTTAACACAGATATTTAATGCAGAAAATAACAGCATCCTACACCGACTTTTACCAGCTCACAATGGCACAAGTCTATTTTTTAAATCAAAACCATGAAGATCAATCTGTTTTTGATTATTTTTTTAGAAAACTCCCTTTCCATAGTGGTTATGCTATCTTTTCTGGCCTTGAAGTTTTGATCGATATTTTAGAAGATTTTAAATTTACATCTGAAGAACTTCAGTTTTTAGAAAAACAAGGTTTCCATAAAGATTTCATCAATTATTTATCTGATTTTCAGTTTAATGGTGAGATTAAAAGTGTTCAGGAAGGTGATCTCATTTTTCCAACACGACCGGTTTTACAAGTGAAAGCAACAATTATTGAAGCGCAAATTATAGAAACAGTCGTGCTTAATATTTTAAACTTTCAGACTTTAATAGCAACAAAAGCAAGTCGTATCAGGTTAGCAGCTCCGCATGATACTTTAATCGATTTCGGAATGAGACGTGCACAAGCTACTGGTGCATATTATGCCAGTCGAGCTGCCTACATTGGTGGCTTTGATGCAACGAGCAATGTGAAAGCTGCAACAGATTTTGATATTCCCGTCTCAGGGACAATGGCACATGCTTTTATACAATCTTATGAAAATGAGCTTGATGCTTTCCGTGATTTTGCTGAGGTGCATCCCGATAATTGTGTGTTGCTCATCGATACTTATGACACACTCAGAAGTGGCTTACCCAATGCAATAAAAGTCGCTAAAGAGTTAAAAGCAAAAGGACATCAATTAAAAGCCATCCGTTTAGATAGTGGCGATTTGGCATACCTCTCAAAAAAATGTCGAGAAACTCTAGATAAAGAAGGTTTTGAAAACGTTAAAATCGCAGCTTCAAATCAATTGGATGAACATGTGATTAAGAGTTTAAAAGATCAAAACGCTTCAATTGATGTCTATGGCGTCGGCACCAATTTAGTGATTGGAAACCCAGATGCAGCGCTTGATGGGGTTTATAAATTAGCCTTTGCTGATGGAAAACCACGCATCAAGTTATCCGAAAATGTTGCAAAATCAACTTTACCAAGTGAAAAACAAGTTTACCGCATCAGAAATCAGGAAAATGAAATGCTAGGTGCTGACATTATCACAAAAACTGATGAAACTCATGTAGAGAAGATGCATCATCCTTTTGATTTAACAAAATCTACAACTTATCATAGCCACATTCTTGAACCACTTTTAAAAACTGTGATGAAGGATGGAAAACGTTATGAAAAGAAAAAATCTTTATCTAAAATTAAGGCTTACGCAGCCAAAAGACTTAATGAACTCCCAGAGGAATATAAACGCTTTGCAAATCCGCATATTTATAAAGTTGGTGTTTCAACTCAACTTTTAAATACCAGAGAAAAATTAAGAGAAACTTTAAAGAAATAAATGATGAAAACACTTGTATTGGTCGATGTTCAAAATGATTTTATGCCAGGTGGTTCTCTTGAAGTAAAAGAAGGAAATCAAATTGTCAGCGAAATCAATAAAATTATTCAAAACTATGATTTAGTTGTCGCTACTGTTGATTGGCATCCTGAAAATCATATGAGTTTTGCTTCTAATCATCAAGGTAAAAATCCTTTTGAAAGTATTGATTTTAAAGGAAGCAAACAAACTTTATGGCCAAATCATTGTGTTCAAAATACTGAAGGTGCTGCTTTTCATCCTGATTTAAAACAAAGCTATATTGAAACAATTTTCAGAAAAGGAACAAATCCTGAACTTGATAGTTACAGCGGTTTTTATGATAATATGCATGAAAAATCAACAGGTTTAGCAGGTTATCTCAAAGAGAAAGGCGTGAGTGAATTTGATGTTTGTGGTTTAGCAGGAGACATCTGCGTTTATTTTACCATTAAAGATGCTTTAGATGAAGGCTTTAAAGTCAATGTGATTGAACAAGCTACAAAAGCTTTAGATCCTGTGACTTTTGAGAAACAGAAAGCTAAACTCAAAGAAAGAGGTGTTCGTTATTTTTAATATTCTGTTAAACGAAACAGAATTAAAGCAAAATATGAATTGAAATATTTTTGATTTCTTAATTTGATGAAAATTAAGAACATGAAATTTAATACGAAAACAATTCATGGTGGTCAAGAAGATATTGATCCTGCTTATGGTTCAGTGATGCCACCGATCTATCAAACATCAACCTACAAGCAAAGTTCTCCTGGTGAACATCAAGGTTATGAATATTCAAGAAGTGCCAACCCAACACGTACAGCTTTAGAAAAAGCCATCGCTTCTCTTGAAAACGGAAAACACGGTTTGGCTTTTGGCTCAGGTTTAGCAGCCATCGATGCTGTGATGAAGCTATTAAAACCTGGTGATGAGGTCATATCTACCAACGATTTATACGGCGGAACTTATCGACTTTTCAATAGCATTTTTAAAAATTTCGGTATCAAGTTTCACTTTATTGGTATGTCAAATCCCGATGAAATTGAAACTTATGTCAATACAAATACAAAAATGATTTGGATAGAAACGCCAACCAATCCGATGATGAATATTATCGATATTGAAAGTGTTGCTCAAATTTCAAAAAGGCATAATCTTAAGCTTGTTGTCGATAATACTTTTGCTACAGCTTATTTACAACAACCTCTTGATTTGGGTGCTGATATCGTGATGCATAGCGCTACAAAATATCTTGGCGGTCACAGTGATGTTGTGATGGGAACTTTAGCTTTAAAAGATGATGAACTTGCTGAAAAGCTCTACTTTATACAAAACGCAAGTGGCGGAATTGCTGGACCAATGGATAGTTTTTTGGTGTTGAGAGGTTTAAAAACACTTCACGTCAGAATGCAACGTCATTGCGAAAATGGTCGCGCTGTAGCAGAATATTTAGCTCAGCATCCAAAAGTAGACAAAGTTTATTGGCCAGGTTTTAAAACTCACCCAAACCATGATATTGCTAAAAAACAAATGAAAGATTTTGGCGGTATGGTTTCATTTACCACAAAAGGGAATAAACATGCTGATGCAGTTCAGTTTGTAGAAAATTTAAAAGTCTTCACTTTGGCAGAATCTCTTGGCGGTGTGGAGTCTCTAGCTGGCCATCCCGCAAGTATGACGCATGCGTCAATACCAAAAGAAGAGCGTGAAAAAACAGGTGTTGTCGATTCATTAATTAGGTTAAGCGTTGGCATTGAAGATGAGGAAGACTTAATTGCAGATTTAAAGCAAGCCCTTGAAGCATAAAAAGTCAATCGCCATATTTCAGGCGATTGAGGTTTTTTAATATTGTTCCAGTAAATATTTGATGATGTCCGTTGTGGTTACAATTCCAACAATTTTATCATATTTAATGACAGGAAGTGCGTGAAATTCTTTTTTGGCAAATATTTCAGCAGCTTCTTTTATTGTCGTGTGTTCAGTCACAACTTCAACATTTTTTGTCATCACCTGTTCTAAAGTAAACATTTCGTAAACCGTTGTTTCAATCTCTTGCCCATCATCGTCAGTGGCATCAGCAAAAGAGATGCGCATCAAATCAGTGTAACTCAGCATCCCGATGATTTTGTCATCTTTAACAACAGGGATATGTCTGATTTTGTTTTTCTTAAAGAGCGACTCAGCTTTACTTAAGCTGTCATTGACATTTAATTTGATTAAATTATTTGTCATTATTTTGGAGATTTTGTCTGTTGCTTCCATGATTATGATGTTAGAATTATTATTGTAAATTTCTGATAATAAATCAGTAAGTTACATGACTAAAGTCATTTTTAGTAGAATTCTTAAGTTGTTTTTAGACTGACTTAACTTTTAAAAAACACTTTTCGTTAGCCTAAAGAAATAAACAAAAAAATAAAGTTTTATCTTTACAAATTGCAATTTACACTCTATGGCAATCATCAGTTCAAAGGATATTTCAGAAGCATTAAATTTTAACCGATTCGGTTATTTCGGTCAAGTGCTTGGCAATGTCGTTTTACAACTTACAAAACTCAATAAGCTTAACGATATTTATGATAAATACCGTGAGCTAGATGGTGTAGAGTTTATTGATGCCATACTGTTAGAAGTTGGAGCAGAATTTCACATTCCTGAAAAAGATTTTAAAAGAATTCCAAAAGAAGGTCCTTTTATCACAGTTTCAAACCATCCGCTTGGTGCAATTGATGGACTTATTTTACTCAAAATAATGCTTGAGCAAAGACCAGATTATAAGGTGGTTGCTAATTTTTTGTTGCAAAAACTCGACCCTTTAAAGTCTTACGTCATGCCTGTCAACCCTTTTGAAGATAGAAAGGATGTGAAGTCAAGCGTGTCTGGTTTGCGAGAAGCATTGACGCATATTAGAGACGGAAAACCATTTGGTGTTTTCCCAGCAGGTGAAGTTTCTACTTTTAAAGAAGATAAAAAAATAGTTGATAAACCTTGGATGCCAGAGGCGATGAAGCTTATTCAAAAGACAAAAGTGCCAGTGATTCCTGTCTATTTTCACGCTAAAAACAGTCCTGTCTTTTATAAATTAGCGAAAATCAATCCTAATTTACGAACTGCCAAATTACCAAGCGAAATGTTGTCTCGTCCTAAAAACAGACCGATTAACGTGCGTATTGGTAATCCTATTTCGCCCAAAGATTATCAAGAATATGAAGATCTAGAAGATTTCACAAATTACATGCGTCGCAAAACATATATGCTCGCGAATGCTTTTGAAAAAAAGAAATTAATCAATCAAATCCCAACTCAGATCAAGCTTCCAAGAGCACCTCAAAATATTATTGAGGAAGTTGGCAAAGACTGCATTTTAGAAGAAATAGAAAAATGTAGAAATAAAAGTGACCGTTTATTACTAAGCAATAATTATGAAGTTTTTCTTTCAAGAACGGATCACATCCCGAATATCATTAGAGAAATTGGGCGACAGAGAGAAATCACATTTAGATCGGTAGGAGAAGGCACAAACAAATCTATTGATCTCGATAAGTATGATGAATATTACCATCACATGTTTTTGTGGGATAATAAAGCTGAGCGTATTGCAGGTGCTTACCGCATGGGTTTTGGGAAAGAAATTTATAAAAATCACGGAATTGATGGTTTTTACTTAAATGAATTATTTCGTTTTGAGCCTGAGCTTTACAAATTAATGAGTGAGTCTATTGAAATGGGACGCGCTTACATCATTAAAGATTATCAGCAAAAACCAATGCCTTTATTTTTGCTTTGGCGTGGTATAGTGCATTGTACATTGCGCTTTCCTGATCATAAATATTTAATAGGTGGCGTGAGTATCAGTAATAAATTTTCAAATTTCTCTAAATCAATGATGATTGAATTTATGAAATCAAATTATTATGATCCTTATGTTGCGCAATTTATACGTCCTAAAAAGGAGTTTAAAGTTAAGCTGAAAGATGCTGATAAAGATTTTGTTTTTGATGCCACAAAGGCTAACTTGAACAAGTTTGATAAAATTATTGATGAAATTGAGCCAGACAATTTACGCTTACCCGTTTTGATTAAGAAGTACATCAAACAAAATGCTAAGGTTGTCGCTTTTAACGTTGATCCGATGTTTAATAACTCAGTCGATGGCCTGATGTATATCAGAATAGCAGATTTACCTGAAAGCACCGTTAAACCAGTTTTAGAAGAATTTCAAGCAGAACTCGAACAACAAAATAAAGAAAAATAATATGTCAATTTTCACGAAGATTATAAACGGAGATTTACCAGCTTATAAAGTAGCTGAAAATGATGATTTTTTAGCCTTTTTAGATATCAATCCAAATACAAAAGGTCACACACTTTGTATTCCAAAAAAAGAAGTCGATAAGATTTTTGACCTTGATGAAGAAACTTACAACGCATTGATGACTTTCTCTAGAAAAGTCGCATTGGCTTTACGCAAAACGGTTGAATGCAAACGCATCGGTATGTCAGTCATTGGTCTTGAAGTGCCACACGTCCATGTCCATTTGATTCCTTTACATAAAATGGAAGACACGAGGTTTGATAAAAAAGTCTCTCTTTCTGAAGAAGAATTTAAAAAGCTAGCAAAAGAAATTCAAGATAATTTCGAGGCTTGATCCTAATTTTTTATTGAATAGTTAGTTAAGTTATTATATATTTATTTTGTAATAAACGAATGATTTTCTTTAAACTTTAACCTACTATTTATGCTTTTAAATTACATTATATTAGGACTACTATATGACAGACTTTTTATTTATGTCTTATATGGTGTATTGACATTGACATCAATTTATATGACACTTAAGCAAGAGTCTGGATTCTCAAAATTCTTATGGATATTACTTATACTAATTTTGCCTTTTATCGGTAGTTCAATCGGAATATTGAATTATTCCATAAACAAGAAAAAGATTAAAGCTAACTAAAATAAATAGACAGACTAATTAAGTTCTTTCAGCCAACTAAAAACTATAAACTAAAAAGCCGAGATCAAATTTGAATCTCGGCTTTTTGTGTATTTAAAAATCAATCTTGACTTCTTCGAATTTATTTTCTTCTCCTTCTTCATCTTCTTTTTCAGGATCATCACAATCAATTTTGATGCTGAGGTTATCAGGTTTTTCAAAATCATCATCAGAGACGATAATATCTTCATCTTCATACAAAGATTTCATATACATTCCCCAAATCGGTAAAGCCATTGTCGCGCCTTGACCATAAGTAATCGTTGGGAAACGAACTGACCTGTCTTCACCACCAACCCAGACGCCAGTTGCTAAGTCAGGAACCATCCCGATAAACCAACCATCACTTTGGTTTTGTGTTGTTCCTGTTTTTCCTGCAATCGCATTTTTAAAAGCGTAAGGATAACCAGTGACGGCACGTTTGTAGCTCAAAGTATTCTTAGCGTATTCAGAATTTGTTCGTAAACGACGTCCAGAACCAAAACGCGTCACACCTTCAAGTAAGTTAACTGTCACATATGCTGATTCTTCGTTAAGAACATCACGTGTTTCAGGTGTATGCTGAAAAAGTATGGTTCCGTTTTTATCTTCTATTCTTTCTATCAAAAAAGGCTCAACGTAAACACCCTTGTTGGCAAAAGTACTGTAAGCAGAAACCATTTCGTAAACTGAAATATCAGCAGAACCTAAAGCAATTGCTGCAACAGGGTCAATATTTCGGGTATCAATACCGAGCTTGCTTAATAGACTGATCACATTTTCAGGTCCAGTTCTATCAATCATTCTTGCCGTAATTGTATTGATTGACTCAGCCAAGGCTTGTTTTAAAGTCTTTATTCCTCCATATTCATTTCCCGCGTTTTTAGGTGTCCAGTCTTCTGTAACGCCATGTCTTCCTTTTGGAATGGTGTATTTTGTATTTGGCATTTCTAAGCATGGCGAATAATGAAGTTGATCAATCGCAGTTGCATAAACAAATGGTTTAAACGTTGACCCAACTTGTCGGCGCGCTTGCTTAACGTGTTCGTATTTAAAATATTTATAATTAATACCGCCAACCCAAGCTTTGACAGCGCCAGTTTGTGGGCGCATGGACATCATCCCAGCGTTAAGAAATGATTTATAATAACGAATGGAGTCTCTTGGTGTCATCACAGTATCGATAGAGCCTTCCCAGGAGAAAACTTTCATCTCACGTTTTTTATCAAAGCTTGCAAGTATTTCTTCCTCGTTGAAATCTTTCTTTTTCATCTCCTTATAACGAGGTGAATTTTTGATTCCTCTATTGATGATGCGTTTGATCTCTTCTTTATTAACGCTTCTAAAGGGTGATGTTTTATTGTTTTTATTCTGTCTATTAAATTCTTTTTGTAGCTTTTCTAAATGTCTGTCAACAGCTATTTCAGCATATTCTTGCATGCGGTAATCAATGGTCGTGTATATTTTTAAACCATCACTGTAAATATTATACTTCGTGCCATCTGGCTTAAAATTTTCTTCATCATTGATCCAATTTTTTAAGAAATCACGGACGTGCTCTCTGAAATAAGTTGCGATACCATCATCATGTTGCTCTGGTGAATAATCAGTAACAAGCTCTAACTGACGTAAAGAATCTCTTTCTTTTTCAGTGATAAAGCCGTTTTTTTCCATCTGTCCAAAAACGGTATTTCTTCTATTTAAAGCGTTTTCTTTGAAGGTTTCGCGAAGCGGATTATGAGATATCGGATTTTTGAGCATTGCGACCAACACAGCCGACTCTTCAACTGTCAATTCTTGTGGTTCTTTGCTGAAATAAATTCGCGCTGCAGATCTCACCCCAACAGCTTGATACAAGAAATCAAATTTGTTGAGGTACATCGTGATAATTTCCTCTTTGGTATATTGCTCTTCAAGTCTAACGGCAATAACCCATTCTTTAATTTTCTGAACACCACGTTCAAATTTGTTTTTATTTGTTACATCAGAGAAAAGCAACTTTGCTAATTGCTGGGTAATTGTACTAGCGCCACCTTTTGTTCCTAGGTAAGCGACGGCTCTTAGAGTTCCTTTAGCATCAATACCTGAGTGAGAGTAAAATCGCTCATCTTCAGTTGCAATTAACGCTTGAATCAAGTGAGGAGGGATATCTTCATACTTAACTGGTGTTCTGTTTTCTTCGTAATATTTACCTAATGTTTTTCCGTCAGCTGAAAGAACTTCAGTAGCTAAGTTAGTTTCAGGGTTTTCCAATTCTTCAAAGGTTGGCATTTCACCAAAAAAGCCCCAGCCCGCAAAGAGAAAAACGAAAACAACACACAGAATTCCAGCAGTAAAAATAGCCCAGAACCACAAGATGTATTTTTTAAAATTATTGTTTTTTTTATCTGTCATTTTTTTGCTTGTGTTTTTCGATGCTTAAACCTACATCGGTAATTCCTTTTAAATTTTTGAGTCCTTCAACTTCTCCAAAAGCACGCATAGCTTGCTTGATATTGATTTTGTATTCACCAATTTCTGTGAATTTCACATTTTGTTTATACCACAATTTACTCGATTTGATACTACTAAAACCTTCCCCCATAAACTCTCCATTAGGGTAAGCCATCTCGTACTCAAGTGTATCGACGATAACTTTTCCATTAGGGAAATTGATATCTGCGATGACAAATAAATTACTGAATTTATAGTCTTGATTATTTCTGATGTTAAAAAACAAATCATAATGATTGACTGTATCAGAAACCTCAACTTCAAATTCAGCAGGTTGTTCAGTTGGCCATCCGTTATCATATGACTTGACCTTTGTATAAAAAGTGTCATTTGATTGGCATGCGTTAAATATGAAAATCATCATTAAAATAGATGCGAATAAAAATCTATTGCTTTTCATTATTTGACTTAGGTTTGTTTTGTTTTTTAGGTTTTCTGTGACGTGAACCTTGACTTTTATTGTCTTTATTTGACTTTTGCGGATTCGATTTCTTTTGGTTCTTATGTCCTCTTGATTTTTGAGAAGCTGGTTTTTTCTTATTTGATCTTTTCTTTGGTCTGCGTTTAGGTTTGTCAAAACGTGTCAAACTATCTTGATCAACTGAATTTTCAAAACTTGTTGATATTTCAGGTGTGTCATCAACAAATTCTTCCAAGCTTGCGACAGGCTTACCCTCTTTCTCAGCTTTTATGATTTCTTTGACAGCTTTGGTATCTAATTCAATCCAGTTGTTGTATTCACCTTCATAAGTGTACCATAATTTAAATCTGAAAATATCTATTTTTTGGCAAACTGCTTCTCCTTTTTTAGTGACTAACTTTTTGTCTTGTCTTGGGAAATCTTTTAAAGCATCTAAATAGGAATCTAATTCATAATTTAAGCAACACTTTAATTTTCCACATTGACCAGCTAATTTCAGGGGATTTAAAGATAACTGTTGGTAACGAGCAGCCGCTGTTTTAACGGTTCTAAAATCAGTCAACCAAGTTGAGCAGCAAAGCTCACGTCCGCATGAACCAATACCGCCAAGTCTTGCAGCTTCTTGTCTGAAGCCAATTTGCTTCATTTCAATTCGAATTTTAAATTCGTAAGCAAACTCCTTAATCAGCTGTCTAAAATCAACTCTGTCTTCGGCAGTGTAATAAAAAATAGCTTTTGATGCATCACCTTGAAATTCAACATCACTAATTTTCATTTTAAGGTTAAGTCTGATGGCAATTTCTCTTGCACGCACCTTAACTGCGTCCTCTCTTTCTCTGGCTTTTTGCCAGATATCTATATCTTTTTGGTTAGCTTTTCTGTATATTTTTGCTAAATCAGGTTTGTAAGGATCTTCTTTTTTCTTACGCATTTGCACTTTTACAAGTTCTCCTGTAAGCGTGACAATGCCAATATCGTGACCTGGTGATGTTTCTGTAGCGACGATATCGCCGATTGATAATGTGAGTTTATCTGTATTTCTAAAAAACTCTTTACGTCCGTTTTTAAAGCGAACTTCAACAGCGTCAAAAGGTTCAGAACCTGCTGGAAGTTCTACATCTGATAACCAGTCAAAAACTGTCAATTTATTACAAGAATCTACTCCACAATTTCCATTACTCTTGCATCCTTTGGGCAAACCATCACTTTTGCTAGCACAACTGCTACATCCCATATGTTTATATATTTAGAGCTTTTTGGCGTTATGCCTCAGCGTTTTGTTAGTATAATAATAATCGGTAAAGATATTAAAATATTGTCAGGGCAGATTTTTTTAGCTTTCTTATCACTAAATTTTTCTTATTTCATGAGCTTATTCGGGCTCATGAAGCTTGACAAAGCCTGTTGATTGTCTCGTAAATCAATGAGTTTTCATAACCGCGATAGGCGAGGTATTGATATATTTTCTGACGACTTTTTCGTGAACAATCTTGATTGAGTTGTTTATATTTCTGTTCTGCAAGTTGATTAAGTGTTGCAATATAGTCTTGATCGTTGATTTCTTTTAAGGCCGTTTTGATATTAAAATGTGAAATTTTCCTGAATTTAAGTTCACGTGTAATTCTGAGACGTCCCCATTTTTTTATTCGAAATTTCCCTCTTGCAAAACTTTGAGAAAAACGTTCTTCATTTAAAAAATCATGTTTAATCAGCTCATTAATGATGTGTGCTTTTGCCGTCTCATACATGCCTAACTGATCGAGTTTTTTCTCGACTTCTTGGTGGCAGCGATCTTGGTAAACACAATATTGCATTGCTTTGGCAAGTGCTTCATCAACGGTTAAAGATTGTTCTTTTTTCATAGAAGTCTCAAAGATAAGTTTTTTCTTTTTTGGGCATAAAAAAAGCCCAGTTGCATATAGCAAATGGGCTTTTATTTAGTATTTAATAGGATTTCCATCCTTATCGACAAAGTGATACTCTAAATATTGATGTGCATCACGTGGTTGTATTTTGATCCATTTTTTGAAATCAAGAAACCATTTTGTTCGCATTGATGGCGTTCCTTTAACAAGGTATGCCGCAACGAAAGGATGTGCTGTTAGAGTTACTTTTTTGTAACCTTTAGCAATTATCTTTTGTAAATCTGTATTTATTTTATTGATGATAACGATAGGCGCTTCAACTTCTCCGTCTCTATTCGGATTTTTTTCACGCGTTTTAATCGCGAGTTCTGGTCTGACACGCTGTCTGGTAATTTGGATTAATCCAAATTTACTAGGCGGTAAGATTTTGTGTTTAGCTCTATCATCACTCATTTCAGCTCTTAAATGATCGTAAAGTTTTTTACGATGTTCTGCATTGATCATGTCAATAAAGTCAACAACAATAATACCTCCCATATCACGTAGCCTGAGTTGGCGTGCGATTTCGGTAGCACTAATGAGGTTAACTTCTAAAGCTGTATCTGCTTGATTTTTTGCCTTGTTGCTTCTATTACCACTATTCACGTCAATAACGTGCATAGCCTCTGTATGCTCGATAACGAGATAAGCACCTTTTTTCATTGTGACAGTTTCTCCAAAAGAGGTTTTAATCTGTCTTTCAACATTATACTTTTCGTAAACAGGTACTTTAGAGTTGTAATGAGAAACGATTGATTCTTTCTCTGGTGATATTTCACCAACGTAATCTTTAATTTGTGAGTATAAGCTTTCATCATCAACAACAATAGAAGTAAATGAGTCGTTAAACAGATCTCTTAACATTGATGATGCTTTATTGAGTTCGCCAAGAACTTTATTAGGAGGTTGTACACGTTGTATTTTTTTACACATGCTTTGCCAGCGATTGAGTAGATTCTGTAAATCTTTATCAATATCGGCAACTTTTTTACCTTCGGCTACTGTACGAATAATAACGCTAAAGCCTTTTGGTTTAATGCTTTTAACAAGACGTTTAAGTCTGTTTTTCTCTTCTTTATCTTCTATCTTTTGTGAGATAGAAACTCTATCTGAGAAGGGAACCAAAACAATATAGCGACCTGCTAATGAGAGTTCACTACTAAGGCGAGGGCCTTTGCTTGAAATCGGTTCTTTAACAACTTGTACGAGTACAGATTGATTTGGATTTAATACATCTGTAATCACACCATCTTTGTCAATATCTTCTTCAAAGTTAAAATTTTTGAAGGTGTAATCTTTAAATTTTGGCGAGCTTGCTTTCTTAACAAATTTAAGTAATGTTTTGATTTGTGGACCTAAATCATGGTAATGTAAAAATCCATCTTTTTCATAGCCAACATTAACAAATGCGGCATTGAGGCCAGAAAGTGCTTTTCTGACTTTGGCGAGGTAAATGTCACCAACTGCAATATTATTGTCACTAGACTCTTTGTGCAGTTCGATTAATCTTCCCTCTTTAAGCAAGGCAAAATCTACAGCGCCGGAACTTGATCTTATAATTAATTCCTTGTTCACGCTTTTAAATTTTGTTTCTAAGCTGTTCTGCTTAGAAAAATTAAACAATTATTGTAAAGATGTAGAAGTTTAGGTTTTAAACTTCGATGTCAAAGAACGTGTTGATAAAAGTAGAAAAAGTAGTTATTGAAAACTACTTTTTCTTGTGACGGTTAGCTCTGTTTCTCTTTTTTCTTTTGTGAGTTGCTACCTTATGTCTTTTTCTTTTTTTACCACTTGGCATAAGCTGTGTTTTTTATTGATTAATAATTTATTTTACTTCAACTTTAGTTTTTACACCTTCTATGAAAACCTTTGCAGGTTTAAAAGCAGGAATGTTGTGTGCTGGTATCTTAATTGTTGTGTTCTTAGAGATGTTACGACCAGTTTTTTCTGCTCTTTTCTTGACAACAAAACTTCCGAAACCTCTCAAGTACACATTGTCTCCGCTCTCTAAAGAATCCTTTACTTCAGCCATAAAAGTTTCAACAGTAGCTTGTACTTCAGCTTTCTCTAAGCCTAACTTGTCTGAAATATTAGCTACAATATCTGCTTTTGTCATAGTCTTTATATTTAAAAGTGTTTATTAAATTTGAGTTTGCAAATATACAGAATTAAATAACAATAAATAAATACAAAACGCTAAATAGTAGTGATATAAGCCATATTTTTGTTCAAAAATAAAAATTTGAACTTTTCTAAAGCGCTTATAAACTGGTATTTTACGCATCATAGAGACTTACCATGGCGTCGTACAAAGGCTGCTTACAACATTTGGTTGTCAGAGATTATGCTTCAACAAACGCAAGTTATTAAAGTGCTTGACTATTATCGCAATTTTTTAGAAAAATATCCAACCGTTCACGATTTATCAAGGGCTAGTGAAGATGAAGTTCTGAAAATGTGGCAAGGTTTAGGTTATTATTCCAGAGCAAGAAACTTGCACAAAACAGCTCAAATAGTGAGTGAAAACAATGGAGAATTTCCTAATTCTTACAAAGAACTTAAAAAATTAAAAGGCATAGGTGATTATACGGCTGCTGCTATTTCGTCTTTTGCTTTTGGTGAAGCTCAGGCAGTGGTAGATGGTAATGTTTATCGTGTGTTAGCTAGATATTTAGGAATTGATTTACCCATTAACTCCACTGAAGGTGTCAAGCTATTTAAGGAAAAAGCAAAACAACTTTTGGATAAAGATAGACCAGCAGATCACAATCAGGCCATTATGGAGTTTGGTGCATTGCATTGTAAACCAAAGAAACCTAAGTGTGATTCATGTCCTTTACAAATTGATTGCGTCGCATATCAACAAAATAAAGTGAATGAACTTCCTGTGAAGCTCAAAAAGGTTAAAGTCAGAAAGCGGTACCTTAATTATGTGATACTTCAAGATCAGAAAGAACATTTTTTACTTCAAAAACGAACTAAAAAAGATATTTGGCAAAATATGTTTGAGTTTCCTCTTTATGAATCTCAAAATAATCTTAATCAAGCGACAACTCAAAGTTTTAATTTAACTTTGCCAACTGAAAATTTAATACGCTTAACTGATCAGCCGATTAAACATCAATTAACGCATCAAAGCTTGTTTGTTCATTTTTGGAAGTTAGACTTGAGCGAATCCTTTGAAATATACCCAAATTTACTAGAAGATTATGAGGTTGTCACCAAAGAAGAACTTCTGGATTATGCAGTCCCAGTTTTGATTGCTAATTATATTCAGAAACACTTTTTTAAAGGATAAATCTTTTTTATTACATTTACATTTAAAATCAATTATTATGGCTGGGACACTCAATAAAGTTATGCTTATCGGACACACAGGAGATGACGTAAAAATGCATTATTTTGAAGGTGGTAATTCTATCGGAAGATTTCCGTTAGCTACCAATGAAGAATATGTTAATAAAGCAACAAATGAGCGTGTTAGCAATACGGAATGGCACAATATTGTTGTTCGTAATAAAGCTGCTGAAATTTGCGAAAAATATCTCAAAAAAGGTGATAAAGTTTATATAGAAGGTCGCATCAAAACCAGAAAATGGCAAGATGATAAAGGCATGGACAGATATTCAACAGAAATTCATTGTTCAGAATTTACATTCTTGACGCCTAAAGGAGAGAGCGATCAAAGCTCTTCAGCTCCAGCCACTCAACCTAACCAGCAGAAACCAGCTTCACAACCTACTAAAGAAACGAAGGTTGAAGAAGAAGATGATCTGCCCTTTTAGTTCAATTTAAATCACACGTAATTTGGAACCTGACCCCTCGAGTTTGTTTATAAGTTTAGCCCTAGATGCTGGCGGTATATTTCAGCTTGTTCTCTTTTTTATATTATTGATATGCTCAGCTTTGGTTTCTGGATCAGAAGTGGCTTTGTTTTCTCTTAAGCCGACTGATTTTGATTACGAAAATATATCGGCTAAAGATCAAATTTTGATCAATCTTATCGATAGACCAAAAAAACTTTTAGCAACAATACTTATTGCTAATAACTTTATCAATATTGCTATTGTTTTGCTTTACAGTTCGTTTAGTGACGACTTATTGCAAAGTACCAACATCAGCTGGTTTGGCATTAATCTTAAATTGATAATTGACATTGGGATTGTGACTTTCCTGATTTTGCTTTTTGGTGAAATCTTGCCTAAAGTTTATGCCAACAGAAATAGTGTAGAGTTTGCACATTTTATGGCTTATCCATTAGCTGTTTTAGATAAAATATTTTCACCTTTAAGCATGCCAATGCGCTCAGTAACATTGAAAATTCACCAGAAGTTTGGTAAACAAAAATCTCACTTAAGTGTTGATCAACTATCCCAAGCGCTTGAGTTAACCAATGAAGAAGAAACAACTGTTGATGAAAAAAAGATTTTGCAAGGCATTGTTTCTTTTGGAAATACCGATGCTAAGCAAGTCATGAAACCAAGACTTGATGTTTTTGCCTTGAGTTCTGATACGGATTACCAAGTTGTTTTGAATCAAATTGTTGAAAATGGTTATTCTCGAATTCCAGTTTATAAAGAAGATGTTGACAATATTATCGGGATTCTTTATGTGAAAGATTTGTTGCCTTACCGAGATCATGATGATTTTGAATGGCAGAGCTTGCTGAGAGAACCTTACTTTGTTCCTGAAAACAAAAAACTTGATGATTTATTAAACGATTTTAAGTCTCAGAAAAATCACTTGGCAATTGTTGTTGACGAGTACGGAGGCACAAGCGGATTGATTTCTCTTGAAGATATTATTGAAGAAATAGTCGGGGATATCAGTGATGAGTTTGATGATGAAGATTTGGTTTTTTCTAAAATTGATAATCATACTTTTGTTTTTGAAGGAAAAACTTCTCTGAAAGATTTCTACCGTATCTTCGATTTTGATGAAAATACGCAAACTGAATTTGAAGCAGAAAAAGGTGAGTCAGAAACCTTAGCGGGTTTTGTTCTTGAAATTTCAAAAAGTTTACCCAAGAAAAATCAAACCATTCAGTTTTTACAATTTACTTTTACAATTGAAGTTGTTGATAATAGGCGTATTAAACAAATTAAAGTGAAACGAAATGAATCTTAAGCTTGTCTCTTTCTTATTATTGTTCGTTTTTTTGACGATGAGTTGTCAAACAGATGTGCAACCTAAAGCCAAGGCTTTTTTGGATTTAAATTATCCTGATAATAGTTATAAACAGCTTAATACAAACTGTCATTTTTACTTTGATGTTAATGAGTTAGTGAAGATTGATCAATCCAAAAATTATGATCAATGTTCATTTGATATCGTTTATCCTCAAATGGACGCGACCATATTTTTCTCTTATAAAAAAGTCAATAATAATTTGAGAGAATTATTGTCTGATGCTCAAAAGCTTCCCTTAAAACACACGATTAAAGCAGATGCGATAGAGGTTGATGTTTACTCAAACGATGAAACAAAAACCTATGGAAACTTTTATGAAGTTGAGGGTGACGCAGCTTCTCAAGCTCAATTTTATTTAACTGATAGTGTCAATCACTTTGTGACAGCTTCTATTTATTTCAAAACACGTCCCAATTATGATTCTATTTTGCCAGCTGCTGCTTATCTTAAAAAGGATTTAAAACGAATGGTTGAGAGCTTAAGGTGGACGAAATAAGCCTTTAAACTTTAGTCTACTTTTTTAAGGAAAGCCGAATAATTAAATTGATTTTTGCACAAAAATTTCAAAGTGCCAAATCAATATCTAAAATGGTTTTTCCTCATCACATTATCCTTGCTTTGGGGAAGCTCATTTATCCTTATTAAAAAATCTCTATTAGGTTTAAGTCCAATTCAATTGGGAGCCGTTCGTGTATTAATCACTGGTATCGTGCTCATTTTATTTGGCTTCAAGAAGCTAAAACAATTGAATAAACAACAATGGTTTTGGGTTGGTTTGTCAGGTTTTATAGGGACATTTTTTCCAAGTATTTTATTTGCTTACGCAGAAACTGAAATTGACAGTGCAATTGCTTCAATATTAAATTCAACTGTTCCTTTATTAGCGCTTATTGTTGGGCTAAGTTTTTTTGGAGCAGCTTTCATCAGGAAACAATTTATTGGTGTTTTCATCGGTTTAATTGGTTCAGTTTTGCTTATTTTTGCTGGTGCTTCATTAAATCCTGATCAGAATTATTGGTTTTCAATTTTTCCGATTATCGCTTCTGTGATGTATGCTTTTAATGCTAATATTATTAAAAAATATCTTCAGAATGTATCAGCTTTGGGTATCGCAACTGGGTCTTTTTTAATTTTGATTCCTGTTTCAATTGTTGTTTTATTTGCAACCGATTTTTTTACTGTTGAAAAGTTGAAATCTCCTGAGACACATCAAGCGCTGATTTATGTAAGTATTTTAGCTGTTTTAGGGACTGCTTTCGCAAAGATTATTTTTAATCGTTTAATACAGATTTCGAATCCTGTTTTTACAACTTCAGTGACTTACTTGATACCAATCATCGCTTTGTCTTGGGGTTTTTTAGATGGAGAGCAATTTAATATGATGCAATTTGGTGCAGGCTTAATCATTTTATTAGGTGTTTATCTTGCCAATAAAAAGAAGCGACTTAAAAATAGAGCTTAATTTTTAGCATAAAAAAAGCTGCTCTAAAAATTAATTTAAAGCAGCTGAATTATTTAAAGGATTTCAGATTTACTCGAAATCTTTATCAGAAACACCTTCGTTAACTTTAACTTCTTCAATGTTGATTTCAATCTCCATTGGTCCTACTTTTTGAGTTAATTTAAATGGAAATTTGATACCGTCAACTTCTTTGTAGTCAGAGTAATCAATTGTTGTAGTTGCTGTTTGACCCATTTGTTCAACTGTTGTTGCAGTTTGGATTTTTAAACCAGTTTCAACGCTATAAAACTCTTTAGTTGTTTCGTTGATTTTAACAGCGTAAGCGTCTTGTCCATCAATGTTTTCAATCGCTACAAGCTCAACACCATCAGCAACATTTAATTCACGAACAGCACCAGCAATCTTCTTGTTAGCCATGTTTTGCTCTTCAGTGTAATCCATGCGTTGGCCTTGACCTTCTTGGTAGCCTTTCTCACCATCAAAAATCATTTTTTGCATTGTGTTTCCACCCATTTTAAGCTCCACACTAGATTTTCCTGATTTTGTTCTTTTCTCTTCATATTGTAGAGACATCCCTTGCACAGCAGCATTACCTTTAATGTAAACTGTGTTTACATCTTCAGCTTTGTTTTTTCCACCAATAGCTTTGATGTAATCTTGGTAAACACTAGCAGCATCAACGCCTTCTGGAATTGGCTTAGTGAATACAGGTTTATCAACTTTATTCGCTTTTTTATCAAAGTATAACACTGGGATGCGTTTGCCATCAACAGTTACTTTCTCTAAGTTTTCAACAACTTCAGAACCTTTACCAGTCACAACAATTCTTAAGTTATCAACTTTAAGATATTTATTTGCTACTCTTTTAATGTCAGCAATAGTTACTGCATTAATTTTCTCTAAGAAAGTTTCATAAAAGTCTTCAGGAAGCTTTTTAGTTTTAATGTTAAGTGCATAATTAGCCACTGTTGAAGGGCTTTCTAATTGCATCACAAAACTACCAGCAAACTTTTTCTTGATGTCTTCTAATTTTTCTTTATCAACGTCTTCAGTTCTGATACGTTTGATTTCTTTAATAAATTCAACAACTGAACTGTCAGTTACTGCATTTCTTACACCTGCTGAAGCTCTAAAGCGTGAAGCATATCTACTATTGCCAATGCTTGATCTAGCACCGTAAGTGTAACCTTTATCTTCCCTTAGATTCATGTTCAAGTAACTTCCGAAGCTACCACCTAAGATTTGGTTAGCAACAATAACTGGGAAATAGTCAGCATCACTCATCTTTAAGTCAACAGTGTTTTGAACGATGATTTGACTTTGAACAGCATTTGGCATATCAACAAAGTTGATTTGCGTGTATTGCGCATCACGAACTGCTGGGAGACTCTCGCTTGGAGGCGTTTCTTCTTTCCAGTTTTTGAAATGCTCTTTGACCAACTTCTTTACTTCTTTTTTAGAAATATCTCCAACAACGACCATATATGCATTCTTTGGAGAGAAGTAATTGCGGTACATGTTTTTAACATCAGCTAAAGTAATTGACTCAACAGATTCAGGTGTTGTAAACTGTCCGTATGGATGATTTTTACCATAAGCTAAAGCAGATGATACACGACTACCGATTGCTTGAACGTTCTTCTCGTTACTTTTTAAGTTCTCAATAAGCTTAGCTTTTTCAGACTCAAATTCTTCTTGAGAAAAAACTGGGTTTAAAGCACCTTCAGCCATTAATTCCATCACGCGTGGAAAGAATTTAGATAAAGAGCTTGCATAAGCACTTTCAGATCCAAAGCTAATTGAAGCGCCAAGAAAATCTACCTCTTCGTTAAATTCGTCTTTAGAAATATTTTTAGTTCCAGTACCAAGTAAGCTAGAAACTAGGCTCGCTGTCCCAGGCTTATCAGCTGTATAAGGTTTGTTATCGATCATTAATCGTACGGAAACTCTTGGGAGTTTGTTGTTTTCAACAACTAATACTTCAAGTCCGTTGTTTAATGAAAAACGATCAGGTTCTCCAAGATTAATTTTTGGAGCTGGACCTGGTTTAGGCATTGTCGATCTATCAATTTGTGCAGTCGCATTTGTTGCGATCAGACAAACTATAAATAGGGTTAAAATTTTAAATTTCATGTCTTTTATTTTTGTTCTTTATCTGATTCAGGTAAATAGTCTAAGTCCAAACGTTTGTTTTCTTGTAAGTATTTCTGAGCTACTTCTTGAATTTCTTCACGTGTAATACTTCTGTAGATTTCAATTTCTTCATTGATTAAATCAGTATTACCATAAAGAACATTGTAAGTTGCTAATGAACTTGCGATTCCTTCAATACTTGAGTTTGAGCTCACAAATCTATTTTCGAATTTGTTTTGTAACTTCTGGAATTCTCTTTCTGAGATAAGTTCAGTTCTTAATTTCTCAACTTCATCATCCATAATTTCAGCGAGCTTGTCTAGAGGTGTTTCTCCCATAGGTAAAGCTCCCATAACGTATGTGCCATAGTCTTCCATTGGTCTTGGAAAAGCTAAAACTTGTAAAGCTACTTTTTCGTCGTCAACCATTCTTTTATACAAACGAGAGCTTTTTCCATCCGTTAATATAGAAGAAATCATGCTCATAACGTATGAATCACGGTGACTCATACCTGGAATTCTGTAAACGTGAACTTTTAAAGGAATTTGGATATTACTATCATATTCAGTTTTTACAATTGCTTCTGTAATAGGTTCTTCTTTAACCTTAACTCTTTCAACTTCAGGTTTTCTTTTGATAGATCCAAAATAGTCTTCAACCATTTTTTTCATTTCATTTTTTTCGAAATTTCCAGCAACAACTAATGTTGCATTATTGGGACCATAGAATTTTTCAAAAAATGCTTTAAACTCATCAAGTTGAGCTGCATCTAAATCTTTCATCGTTCCGATGATAGAGTTTTTGTAAGGATGCTTTTTAAACAAATGCTTGTTGATGCCAGTTGCATATGAAATTTTACCGTAAGGCGCGTTGTCAATTCTAGAACGCTTTTCTTCTTTAACGACTTCATTTTGTGTGTCAACACCTATTTGATTTATAATTGGCTGAAGCATACGCTCAGACTCCATCCATAATCCAATTTCGATAGCATTAGAAGGGAAAGTTTCGTAGTAGAAAGTTCTGTCTTGTGAGGTGTTTGCATTATTGCTACCACCATTGGCTGCAACTATATTAAACCATTCACCACGCTCAATATTTTCTGTTCCTTCAAATAAAAGGTGCTCAAAAAAGTGAGCAAAACCTGTACGTCCTTCTGTTTCGTCTTTTGAACCTACGTGGTACATCACACCAATTGTTGCGACAGGAACAGTGTTGTCTTGATGTAAAATGACATGTAAGCCATTGTCTAAATCATACTCTGTAAACTCTACTTGTTGAGCGAAAACAGGTATGCTCATACAAAAAAGCAACAGTAAATTGAATGTTCTTTTCATTTTTAATTAATTTTAAATGTAAACTATAAGTTGATAAAATTTTAGATATGTTACAAATATCTATGTTTAATTTTGAACTAACCTACTAAAAGACCTCTTAAATCTATAATTTTTATGTCTTAACAAGATATTTAAATATGTTTTACATTAATTTTTGTAATTTAACATAAAAATCAAACGATGAACAGAATTTCTATTTCAATCAGATACGGAACTGCACTCGCAGCATCACTTATTGCGTATTTCTTAATATTAAGTTTATTTGATGCACACACGCAAGCAGGCTTTAGTACATTTAATATGGTGATTACGGCCTTTGCGATTTATGACTCAATACGTTCGCGCAAACACGAGCTTCGAGAAAATTTTAAATATGAAAACGGAGTTGTTTCTGGATTGATCACAGGTATTTTTGGTACAATCTTATTTACTGTTTTTATGAGTATTTACACTTCGGAGTTAAATCCTGATTTTTTAGACAACTTAACAGGAATGATGTCCAAAAATTTAGATGTTAATCCATTGATGTTTTCATTTGTAGTTGCCATTATGGGCTTTGCGACAACTGTAGTCATGACTTTAACTTTTATGCAGCTTTTCAAAAAATCTATTCATAAAAAATAAAAATTCTTTGTGTTTATTTTAAAAGGCGTATATTTGCAAGCATTTTAAAATTTAAACATAAACACTATGTACGCAATCGTAGAGATAGCAGGGCAACAGTTCAAAGTAACTAAAGACCAAAAAGTGTTTGTACATCGTTTAAAAGAAGATGAAGGAGCTTCAATAAGCTTTGACAAAGTTCTTTTATTTAATGATGGCAACACAACCACTCTTGGCGCCCCGGCTATAGATGGTGCAAAAGTTGACGCAAAAGTCCTTAAGCACTTGAAAGGAGACAAAATTATTGTCTTCAAAAAGAAAAGAAGAAAAGGTTACAAAAAGAAAAACGGTCATAGACAGTATTTGACTGAGATTCAGATTGAAGGTCTTTTCGGAAGTGGATCAAAATCATCATCTAAAAAAGCTGAGCCTAAAAAGGAAGAAGCTAAAAAAGATGACGGAAAACAAGACTTGAGTAAAAATACCGTTGCTGAATTAAAGGAAATGGCTAAAGCTCAAGGTTTAGAAGGTTATTCTTCATTGAAGAAAGCAGAATTAATTGAAGCTTTAAGCAAATAATTTAAAAACTTTTAGAGATGGCACATAAGAAAGGTGTAGGTAGTTCGAAGAACGGAAGAGAATCAGAATCGAAAAGATTAGGCGTAAAGATATTTGGTGGTCAAGCTGCTATTGCAGGGAACATCATCGTTAGACAAAGAGGGACTAAACACAGACCTGGTACTAACGTTTACTTAGGTAAAGATCACACTTTACACGCTAAAGTTGACGGAGTTGTGCAGTTTACAAAAACAAAAGACGATAAATCTTATGTTTCTATTGAGCCATTTGAGGCTTAAAAACGCACTTATATAATTTTAAAAAAGCCTGATGAAGTTTTCATCAGGCTTTTTTTATGCTTTCATTTTGAGGAATAATTCTTGTTTAGAAATGAAATTTTTCAAGTACAAAAAAATGCCTTTCAAGTCGAAAGGCATTTTTAGAATTTATAATCTAATAATTTCTTAGAACCATGCATTCCAAGGAATTCTTGATAACATAAGAATAAGCGCTAATGCATAAAATATAGCAATCATTCTAAATTTCTTTGTTGAAGATAATTTTTTCTTGTGCTTACTATAACCCATAGTAATTAAAACGATAGAGATAATCATTATAAGCGGATGCTCAATGAGGTAAAGTCTTAATCCAGAATTTTTCATCACTTCTCCCATGCCTTGTTCCGAAAATGCTGAAAAATATGGCGAGACAAAATAAAGAACAATACCTATTAGTAATTGAATGTGTGAGACAATCAATGTGAATAGTGAAATTCTGAAATCTTTCGCACCATAAGGACTTTTAGAAAGCGTTTTGATAATGGCGTTAAAGGTTGCTAATATTAAGATTAAGAGGACCAAATATGCCCAATATGAATGGAGTACTTTAATTGCTTCTGACATTTTTTAGTTTTTTTTGATTATTATTCGAATATAGCTTTTAATTCCGTAGCATCTTTAGGACTCATTTTTCCTGCTAAGACTAAGCTAAGTTGTTTACGTCTCAATGCGCCTTCAAAACGTTCTTTTTCTAAATCGGTTTGAGGCTCTATTTTTGGAACTGGAACTGGATTTCCAAGATCATCTACAGCAACAAAAGTGTAAATTGCATCATTTGCCTTTGTGCGTCTTCCACTTTCTCTGTCCTCTATCCAAACATCAATAACAATTTCTAAAGATGTTTTAAAAGCTCGAGAGACTTTAGCCTCAACAGTAACAACACTTCCCAAAGGAATAGCTTTATTAAAAGCAACGTGATTAACAGATGCTGTAACGACAATTCGTCTTGAATGTCTTCGTGCTGCGATACTTGCTGCGCGATCCATTCTTGCTAGAAGTTCACCGCCAAATAAATTGTTTAATGGATTGGTTTCACTAGGAAGCACCAAGTCCGTCATGACAGCTTTAGAATCTTCAGGATATCTCATTTAATTTTCATTTTCGACAAAGATAAGTCTTGTTTTATTAAGAGTATACTAAAATCTTTATTTTACGAGCAGCCAAGCAGAAGGGTTTTCTTGTTTGATTTTTCTCAAAAATGCAATAGCTTTCTCTCTGTTGTCAAAGCTTGCGTAAGCAATTTGATGAAGCTGATATCTATTGATACCAACGTAAGTTGCTGCGTAGTTTTGTTTTTTGAGTTGCTTTATTTTTTTATGTGCGTTTGCTTCCACACGAAAAGCACCAGCAATTACATGATATTGACTTGTGTTGACTTCTTGTTTTGAACCTATATTATTTTGAGAATTTACTTTTTCAATTTTATTCTCAACAATAATAGGTTGGAAGGCACTTTTTAAGTTAAAGCTAGCTTCTTGAATTTCTTCTTGTAATATTTTTTCAGCCTTTTGTTGTTCGGCAATATTATGTGTTTCAATTTGGTTTTCGTAATAACCAAGACCTAGTGCAGAAGCAATTCCTAAACCGATAAAACCAATCGCCGCATATTTTAAATAAGCAGAAGTTCTTGATTGAGGTTCAGGTTTAATTTGTTTAATACCTTTAGAATGTTGTGAAGCTTCGATTTTTTCTTTTTCAAAAGCTTTGAGGGAGATACTCTCTAATCCAAAAGCATCAAGCAGAAAGTTTTGATTTTTATCAGCTTGGAAAGAGATTTGTTCATCTTGTCTGAAAGTTCCTAGACGATCTAACGAAACCACTTTGCCTTCATGTAAAGCGACTTTAAGATCTTGAACAAAGAAGCTTACTTTTGAAACAGCTTTTTGATATGTTATCTTTTCTTTAAAAGCAATATGTTTTGAAAGTAAAGCATCATTGTTTTTGATTTGCGCGTTAAACTGAAGACTTCTTTTAGGTGGTTTAATATGATGTGTTTCAGTATTAATGACTGCAGATTCTCTTTTTGTCAAAAAAGCGCCAAAGTCAGGAATAATCACACAATCATGCGTGTATAAAAGTTCAATGATGTAGTCTTCGATTCTCATAAAAACAAAAATAAGCTTATTTAAATCTTATAAAAATTTGTGGGTGATATTTTTTTAAAATCTAAATTTCACCCCAGAAAAAAGCCCGAAATAATAAGGTTGTACATTTGTGGTTTCTACCTCAAATGTATTGATTTGGTATTTAAAATTTGGCTCTAAATTTAATGACCATTTTTCAGAGAAATTGTAATCTACGCCAAAACCAATATTAGCCGAGAAGCTGGTTTTATTAATGTTAGCAGTTTTTCCGACATAATTATTTAATGCTTCCGAGTGATAGCTCACTTGATTTTGATTAAGCAAAAGTGTACTTGTTCCTGCCATGATATGAAAACCGATTTTCTTATCGATTAATTTATACTCAACCTCAAGTGGTATCTCAATAAAGCCCATGTCTTGGCTGAGATATCCAGATGTTACATTTCCAGATGAATACTCTTCATAATTTGCTCTTTTTGCATCATAAGATGTGACATATTTTTGTTGAGAAGCAACTGTATTTTGAAGATTTGTTTTGTTATAACTTGGCATATTATAAGTCTGAACAATATCTTCAGTTTTATAATTCATATTCACTTGATTGATACCTGTTCTAACGCTTAATTTCGGCGTGACTTGATAGGAGAGCTTGACACCGTAAGACATATTAATGTCATTGGTGTGAGCTGCATATTTTTGATTTAATGTATTTGAACCATTAAGAGATCCTGCATATATAGGTGCAATTTGTGGGTTTACCATCCACGGATTTTCGATCTCTTGAGTGGTTTTTTCTTTAGATTTTTTATGAAGATGATAATGATCAAACAATAGCATTGATGTCTCAAAATCAAAAGAGTTCTGAATGATTGATGCTGATTTATAATTTAAGAAATCAACATTAATATTTTTTCCTTTGTTGTTGGCAAGGCTGACGGTTTCAGAGGAGGTTTGATTTGAAAAAGCATCGAAAATTAAGCTTAAATCTTGCCAAAGTATTAAAGAATAATCGGTTTCAGAATTATCAACAAAATGATTTTTCCAAAAGTATTGGTCATTCTTGTAAATGATATCACTCTGCGTAATATATTGATTTTCTGTAAAACCAGAAGATGATGTTTTAAAATTCTGATACAAGGCACCTAAGCCAAAAATGATAAGTCCTGAAGTGACAACAGCCGCATATTTTAACAAAACCAAAAAGGGAATGAATTTTTTCTTTTTAGTCGTTAATTTCTTTTCAATATGATGCCATGATGAATGGGGAGGCTGAGCTTCAAAATTCTGAAAAGCCTCTTGAAAAACACGATCGATATGTTTTTTTGATTCACCCATCAGGCTTTTTTTTGAGATTTTAAATTTTGTTTATTTTCAACATCTTTTCTCAATATTTCTCTAGCACGGGATAAGTTAGATTTTGAAGTTCCAAGGCTAATATCCAATTCATCAGCAACTTCTTGATGAGAGTAACCGTCTAAAACATAAAGGTTGAAAACCAACCTGTATCGGTTGGGTAAATTTTGAATGCAGTTGAGGAGTTCATCTAGATTTAGATTTTTATCATCCACAGTCGGTTTTTTCTCATCTGGAATGTTGGTGTGGATGAGCTCGTAAACTTTTTGTTTTTTATATTTCTGCAAGGCTGTGTTGATCAATATACGTTTCATCCAGCCTTCAAAAGAACCTTTGAATTTATATTGATGTATTTTTTCAAATATATTGATAAAAGCATCCTGCAAATTATCCTGGGCTTCAGGATAATTGCGGGAATACTTTAAAGCAATTCCAAAAAACTTAGGCGCATAAATATTATAAAGCTCTTTTTGAGCTTCAGTATTATGATTCTTACACTTTTTAATAAGTTTTTTGAGTAGCATTTATTTATTCATCTGTGACGTTGATTATTTTTTCAATGAAATTATATGTACCATCATCCTTTTTGTCAGCTAAAAATCTGAATTTCATTTCACCTTCTCTGTCAATAGTATATTTCAATGAATCTTCAATTAACTCATTTTGCTCTTCTAAATTACAATCTCGATAGTCTTCTACTAGGATTGGTTTGATAAGAACATAATTATCATTTGATTTGTCAATCTCAAATTGCTCAAATTTTAAGCACTCATAAGGTCTTTTTATTTTAACATTAAAAGTGACCTCTTCATTGGATGAAGCATCAGACGGAGAAGAAATCTCAGTGAAGCTGCCTAATTGAGTGATACCCAAATTTTCATTGTCGTCGTCTAGACAACTTGTTAGCGCAAAAATAATAGCGATTAAAAATAATTTCTTAAACATAACTTTATATTTTAGATTAACTAAAAAGGAATTGGTTGCGTAAAACCTTCTTAAGATTCTTCTTTTGATATTTTGATTGCTTCTAATATTTTTGTTTCAAGTTCATCCATTAACTCGGGGTTGTCCTTAAGAAGCATTTTAACAGCGTCACGGCCTTGTCCTAGTTTTGTGTCGCCATAGCTGAACCATGACCCTGCCTTTTTCACGATCTCGTAATCAACGCCAATATCAATGATCTCACCAACTTTTGAAATTCCTTCTCCGTACATAATGTCAAATTCTGACATTTTGAAAGGTGGTGCAACTTTGTTTTTCACAACTTTTACACGGGTTTTATTACCCATCACTTCACTGTTGCTATTTTTTATTTGTGTAGAACGACGAATGTCTAATCTTACTGAAGAGTAAAATTTCAATGCGTTACCACCAGTTGTTGTTTCTGGATTACCGAACATCACACCAATTTTTTCTCTCAATTGGTTAATGAAAATCACCGTACATTTTGATTTACTAATAGATGCCGTTAGTTTACGTAATGCTTGAGACATTAGTCTTGCATGTAATCCCATTTTTGAGTCACCCATTTCACCTTCAATTTCACTTTTAGGTGTCAATGCAGCAACAGAGTCAACCACCACAATATCAATTGCACCAGAACGAATCAAGTTATCGGCAATCTCTAAAGCTTGCTCACCATGGTCAGGCTGAGAGATAATTAAATCATCTATATCAACGCCAAGTTTTTGGGCATAAGTACGATCAAATGCATGCTCAGCATCAATAAATGCTGCAATTCCGCCAGCTTTTTGCGCCTCAGCGATTGCGTGTAAAGTCAAAGTTGTTTTACCTGAAGATTCAGGGCCAAAAATCTCAATGACTCGCCCACGTGGATAGCCACCAACGCCTAAAGCTAAATCTAAACCAAGTGATCCTGAAGAAATTGCGTCAATATCCTCAACGGCTTGATCGCTCATCTTCATCACAGTTCCTTTTCCGTATGTTTTGTCTAACTTATCTAAAGTGAGCTTCAGCGCTTTTAGCTTTGCTTCCTTTTCATTATTTTCCTTTGCCATAATTCTTTCTTTTGATGTAAAAATACTATTTAATTCAATAATATTTTATTTTAACGCAACCATTTTGAAATAGACTCATCTTCTAGGTGGGCAGTTCAAACCTTACTGAAATGCTCACTAGGGGAACCAATTCATTTTGGTAGACGGTCGGCTAGTTTTTGAAAACACTAAAAACTATGCATTTGTATGTTATTATTCAATAACGAGTTAGCCACTAGAAAAAGTCCTGAGCCTCAGGACTTTTTTCATTTCTACATATTTTTATTCAGAAGTGTTTATCTTTGCACTTTATTAAAAACTTTCTTTTAACTTTTAAATTAGTATAGCATGCAACTGTACAATAAACTAAGTGCCAAAGAAAGGGAAACTCTTCTTGATGAAGCAGGCGAGGAACGCCTGACACTTTCCTTTTATAAATATGCGAAAATTGGCAATCCGCAACTTTTCAGAAATCATCTTTTTATCGCGTGGGACGCACTTGATGTGTTGGGCAGAATTTATGTCGCCCATGAAGGTATCAATGCTCAGCTTTCTGTTCCAGCCAAAAAATTTCAGGAATTCAAGTCATTTTTAGATAATATTTATTTTCTAGAAAATGTGAGACTTAATATTGCGATTGAGCAAGATGATAAGTCCTTTTTAAAATTAAAGCTTAAAGTGAGACCGAAAATTGTTGCTGATGGTTTGAACGATGACACTTTTGATGTGACTGACAAAGGCGTTCATGTTGATGCTGATCGTTTTAATGAATTGATTGAAGACCCAAACACTGTTTTGGTTGATATGCGAAATCACTATGAAAGTGAAATCGGTCATTTCAAAAATGCAGTCACACCAGATGTTGATACGTTTAGAGATTCTCTCGATATAATTGAAGCTGACTTAAGTGAGCATAAAGAAGACAAAAACCTTGTGATGTATTGCACAGGAGGTATTCGTTGTGAAAAAGCTAGTGCTTATTATAAACATAAAGGCTTTAAAAATGTTTTTCAATTGGAAGGTGGCATTATAGAATATGCGCGACAAATTGAAAATAAAGGCTTAGAAAATAAATTTTTAGGTAAGAATTTCGTTTTTGACCACAGACGTAGTGAACAGATTTCTAATGAAGTTATTGCCAAATGTCACCAATGCGGTGAAGCTTGTGATACACATGTGAATTGTGCAAATGAAGCTTGTCACTTGCTTTTTATACAATGTAAAAGCTGCGCAGAAAAAATGGAAAATTGTTGCTCTGAAGCTTGTCAAGAAGTAATTCAATTGCCTTATGAAGAACAAAAAAGACTTCGTGCAGGCAAAAAGAATAGCAATAAAATCTTTAAAAAAGGGCGTTCACCTGTATTGAAATATAAATCAATGCCAGCTGAAACAGCTTAATCATAAACAGGCTTTGTAGATTTAAATATTAGCCAATTTCAGTAATGAGGTTGGCTAAACTTTTGTCCCAACTTTTGATTTGATAATTAAATTGTTCAATCAATTTAGCTTTATCAAGCGTTGAGTTTTGAGGCCTTTTAGCTTTTGTCTTGAAATGATCGACAGCCGAAACTTGGATATCAGAATGATAAAGTGATTTGATTTCTAAAGTAAAATCATACCAGGTTAAGCTTCCTAAGTTGCTGAAGTGATAAACACCATAAGCTTTAGATTTATCTGAAATAAGCCATAAAATAAAATCTGCCAAATCATTGGCATTTGTCGGTGTGCCTTTTTGTTCAGTGGTAATTTTGACTTCTTCAGCGTTTTGATCAATTTGAGACTTGATAAATGTGAAAAAATTTTTTCCAAATTCAGAATATAACCATGAAGTCCTGATGATAAAGTGCTCTTTTAAAGATATCTGAATGAGCTCTTCTCCTTTTAATTTTGACGCACCATAAACATTTATTGGTTGTGTATCATCTACCTCAAGATAAGCAGTTTCTTTTTCTCCATCAAAAACATAATCAGTTGAAGGGTGAATTAAAATAACTTGATTTTTCTGGCAAACTTTAGCTAAGTTTTCAGCTGCTTTTGCATTAACTAAAAACGCTTTCTCAACTTCTGTTTCAGCAGCTTCAACATTTGTGTAAGCTGCGCAGTTGATACAATAATCAAATTGATTTTCTTGAAAAAACGCTTCAATAGCAGCGTGATTTGTTAAATCTAAACTTGATGAATTTTGAAAAATGAAATCAGCCTTAATTTGTTTTTCTTTCTTTTGAAAAACTTGACCTAATTGACCGTTGGCACCTGTGACGAGAACTTTCATATTTCTTCTAAAAATTCAGATAAGCTTGGGTTTGAAGCATCTTTTTCTGAAATGATACGATCTTTTTCAGGAATTTTCCAATCGATGTTGAGGTTTTTATCAGCAAAATAAATTCCACGTTCAGCATTTTTATCGTAGTAAGTATCACATTTATAGGCGAAAATAACTTCTTCTGAAAGGCAAGCAAAACCATGTGCACAACCTTTTGGAACAAAAAGCTGATGATTGTTTTTATCATTTAAATGATAACTGAATTTTTGTTTAAAAGTAGGAGAGTCAGGACGTAAATCGACGACAACATCCAGAACTTCACCTTTAACAACTCTTACAAGTTTGGCTTGAGATTTTTCTCCAACTTGAAGATGTAAACCTCTGATTGATCCGTAGTAAGAAGTTGACTGATTGTCTTGAACAAATTTGATTTCTCGACCAAGCACTTCCTCAAGTATGTTTAGCCTAAAAGTTTCCATAAAAGAACCACGTTCATCTTTAAAAATTCTTGGTTTTATGATCAAACAATCTTTTAATTTTGTTTTTTCAATAATCATGAAGCTTTATATTTTTTGAGGTACCACTCAATTGTTTTTTTAATGCCAGATTCAAAATTTTCTTCAGCTTTCCAGCCTAATTGATTTTCTATTTTTGAGGCATCGATGGCATATCTGAAATCATGACCAGGTCTATCATTGACAAACTCAATTTGATCTTTGTAAGACTTTTTGTTTTCTTTTGGAGAAATGTCGTCCAAAATTCTACAAATTTCGTTTGCGATATAAAGATTATTTCTCTCGTTTCTTCCGCCAATATTATAAGTTCCTCCGAGCTCTCCTTTGTCAATTGCAAGCTGAATGCCTTTGCAATGATCTGTGACATAAAGCCAATCTCTAATATTTTTACCATCACCGTAAATCGGAATTATGTCGTCATTTAAAGCTTTACGAATAATCGTTGGTATCAACTTTTCATCATGTTGATTTGGACCATAATTATTTGAACAATTCGTTGTCACAACTGGCATCGCATAGGTGTGAAAATAACTTCTGACCAAAAAATCTGAAGAAGCTTTTGATGCACTATATGGACTGTTTGGTGCGTAAGGTGTTGTTTCTTCAAACAGACCTTCATCACCTAAAGTGCCATAAACTTCATCGGTAGAGACATGTAAAAACTTTGCGTTTTTGAAGTTAGGCTTTAGTTGATTAGGTCCATCCATCCATAATTGATAAGCTTCGTTTAATAAATTAAATGTACCAGTAATATTTGTGTCAATAAACGCAGCAGGATTTGTTATTGAGTTATCAACATGAGATTCTGCAGCAAAATGAATCACTTGTGTAAATTTATATTTCTCAAAAAGCTGATTTAATAAATTTTTGTCACAAATATCACCTTCAATAAAAGTGTAATTTTCATGATCAGAAATTTTAATATTTTTTTGATTACCAGCGTAAGTAAGCTTATCTAAATTAACGAAATGATATTTTCCAAGAGGGACAAATGTGTTGATAAAATTGCTCCCAATAAAACCAGCTCCGCCTGTGATGAGGATGTTATCTTTCATTTTCGTAATGTTTTGCTTTTCTGTTAAGGTAAATTACAAATCTAATCCCTAAGTATAAAAAGATAAGTAAAACAGGAATTGTGATTATTTCTTTTGATAGTGTTGGCTCTTCAAATTCAGCAGTTTTAGGCTCATCGATAGGAGAAATGAAGTCTTTTTGCTTCGTTAATCTTTCTTCTAATCTGTTGATTGCGTATCTAAGTTCTTTTTTTTCAGATAAAATTTGACCAACATTTAGGTTGTTTTCTGAGCTATAGAAAGTAGAATTTCCTGGGTTCTTTTGATTGAGATTGGTGTTGTAAGATTTTAAAATTGTATCGATTTGTTGTATACTTTCTCTATTAGATTGAATAGATTCTTTTATATTTTTAATTTCAGTTTGGTGAATTTCCGCATAGGATTTATTCTCTAAGAGTCTTTCTCTAAAAGCTTCAAAAAAATGAGTCACATCAAAACCTTCGGGATGTTTGATCTTTATCTTGTGTAATTCAGAACTTCTCAATACGATTTGCATTAAGTCTTCTTGTGAATATGCTCCTTCTTCTTTCAAAAGAGTGATGTATTCTTTTTCTTCGTCGGATAAGCTAGTAACTCGCTCTAAAGGTTTTATTCTTACACTGATCATTTTTAGAGTATCAGCATTAATATTA
Source organism: Psychroflexus sp. S27 (assembly GCF_002810405.1). Classification (NCBI taxonomy): domain Bacteria; kingdom Pseudomonadati; phylum Bacteroidota; class Flavobacteriia; order Flavobacteriales; family Flavobacteriaceae; genus Psychroflexus; species Psychroflexus sp. S27. Next base: position 82,695 of record NZ_NEXQ01000008.1, read on the forward strand.
AATTCTTCAGCAAGGATTTCATGTCTGTTTTTAATTTCCCAGTTTAATTCATTAACAGATTTGTAAATGTAATCCTGACTTTCATAAAAGCTGTGTATTGTGACAGAAGATTCATTGTATTTTTTAGAAGAACTTTGAAGGAAATATCCAAGGGCAGCTCCAACAACAATCAAGGATATAAGTATGATTGCGTTTCTTTTGAGAAAAATAATGAGTAACAAAAATAACTCACCTATTTTATTAAACCCTTTTTTTATAAGCTTGAAAAGATCACCCAAGTCAATCTCCTCACTTTGATTAGTGTTGTTATTATTCTCTTGCATCTTTAAAGATTTGGTTAAGTATATTCTCTGTAATTAAATATGTCGGTTTAACACCTGTCGTTCCTAAACCGCCAGAAGCTAGCGTTGACCCTGTTTCAAGCGGATTGTCACTTGCATAATAAGCATATCTTACTTTGACATTCTTTTTGATGTTGCTTCTTAATTTTGAGGCAGCTTGTATCGCTTTTTGATAATGTGCACCTTCCATCTCAAGGCCAATTACTCTCCATGTTGAATCATGGAAAAACTTTAAAAGATCTTTATTTTGTAAAGAAGTTCCTAAAACTGTAATCATTGCTCCATCGAAGACTTGTAGGCCTTGACCTTCTAAATCTGATTTTATCAACTCATTCTTAAAAGGGTAATTATCTGCTGTTCCTTCAAAAAGGTGAGCATTAGGTATCATGATGTCTCCTTTTCCACCTTGTAAAATTCCTGCTTTCCCCATCAAAGAAACAGAATCAACATTCATGTGGTATGTTTTTTCATCTTCGGCAGTGTAAGGTTTTAAAAGCTCATCCATTGTTTCATAAGCTTGTTCACCAAAAGCATAATCCATGACGATGATAACGGGTGCGTTTTCAGTAGAATTCAGTTTGAAATTATCTTCAGGATGATCAATTTTAGCGGTGTCAAAAATCTGAACATTGATATTTGTTCCGCTCGTATCTTTCAGATAATATGCACCTTTTGATGAAGCCTCATTGTAAACTTCGTTTCTAAGATCCTTATTTTTATCATTACTTAAAGCTTCATAAACCTCAAAGCGTTTCTTTTTTTGACACATTTCTTTTAAGGCAATGGGCGCAAAAAGTGTGTTCATTACACTATGCATATTCGCACTGATGATGTGGATCGGTCTATCAAATAGACCCTTTTCCCAAAGTGTACTTTTTATTTTTTGAGCCCAAACTTCACCATGTATGTGATGTCCTAGTCGTTCTCTTAAAACTGGGCTAAATGTAATTGTTCTTTTTTCTTCTTGAATGATTTCGCGTAAAGCTAATCGACCAAGATTATAAATTAAATGTAAAAATTTATCAGGGTTTGAAGCAGTTGCAAATTTATCATAGACATTCATCAACTCTTCAAATGTGCGACCTAAAATATTACCTGTATGCGTAATTGCAATCTCTCTATCTTTCTGACTCAATGGATCACCATCTTTTATAAAACTTTCAAGCTTGCGCCAATCACGAGATACATTTGATTCTTTATCGATAATAATGTATTTCATGATTTTGTGAGACTCAATGAATAAGAAAGTGAGATGCGTTAAGATATCATATATTTCAGAGCGTCCTCTTGTAATTTCTATATTCATTTGTTCATCATCAATACGGTAGCAATTACGGCGTCTTTTAGCAGGGATAATTGCTTTAAAGTGAGAATCAGTATAACCTTCATCACTGGTTAGGTTGATGAAACGACACTCTTCAATGCCTTCAGGTAAGCGTTCGATAACATACAGAAGTCCGTTAAGTTCAATTTTATTTTCGGCAATTGTACCGTAAATTTCAGGTCTTAAAGTCAAAAGTGCTTCACGAAGCGTTTCGCCTGAAATTCCCATAGGTTTATAAAAACCTCTGATAAAAAGGTGACGCATTGTAATATACATGCGCTCGATAGCATTTGTACTTTCTTGTGCTCTGTTTCTTCCTGTATGTATGATGTTTTTCATTTATATTTTTAAATGTAAAAGTAAAGAATTAAAATCTGATTCGATTATAACTTATCTGCAATATTTCTGTCGTTAGACAAACGTGGAACTTTGTTTTGACCGCCCAATTTACCTAAACTTTTCATATATTTTGAAAAACTATTTTTAGGTAAACAAGTTATTTTTAGACGAGCTAACATTTGTCCTTCTCTTAAATCTTTATAATATGAGTTTTGTTCTTGTAAGTTTTTGTCGATAGCTTCTGCAAATCTATCAAGATTTGTTGGATTTTGATCAAACTCTATTAACCATTGATGATGTGCCAAACCTTCTTGTGGATGTAATTGAGGCGCAACTGTAAATTCAGTAATTTGTAGGTCAAAATCTTTTTGTGCTTCTTTTAAAGCGTACTCAACCTCTTTAGCGATCACATGTTCTCCAAAGGCTGACGTAAAATGTTTTATACGGCCAGAAACAATAATTCTGTAAGGTGATGTATTTGTAAACATAACAGTATCACCTAAGTTGTAACGCCATAAGCCAGCTGTTGTTGAAATAATCATGACGTAATTGACATCAATTTCAACATCTTTTATAGTATAAATTTTTGGTGAATCGTCAAAGAACTCATCTACTTTGATAAATTCATAAAAAATACCAGAATCAAGTTGAAGCAACATTCCATTTGCTTCTTGTGAATCTTGAAATGCAAAAAAACCTTCAGACGCAGGGTAAAGTTCAATGCTTGCTATTTTTCTACCGATTAACTTTTCAAATTTCGAGCGATAAGGTTCGTAATTAACACCCCCGTAAATAAAAAGCTCTAAGTTTTTAAAAAGATCACCGATTTTTTCACCTGTTTGTTCTTCCAGTTTTTCAAAATAATTTTGAACCCAAGAAGGAATTCCGCCCATCACCGTCATATCTTGATCAACGGTTTCATCAATGACTTTTTGCAATTTGGTTTCCCAATCTTCAATGCAATTTGTTTCCCAGCTAGGTAAACGATTACGTTGTAAATAATTGGGAACAAAATGAGCTGAAATCCCCGATAATCTACCAAGCTTAACACCGTTTTTTTCTTCTAGTTTTGGACTACCTTGTAGAAAAATCATTTTACCATCAACAAATTTAGAACTGCCAGTTTCAGCGATGTAGCATAAGATCGCATTTCTGGCTGCATCGATATGCGTTGGCATTGATTCTTTGGTGAGTGGGATATATTTAGCACCGCTTGTTGTGCCTGATGTTTTAGCAAAATACAAAGGTTTTCCTGGCCAAAGTATAGATTCTTCACCTGCGACCATACGATCCACATAAGTTTTTAAAGCTTCGTAATCACGAATAGGAACACGTTCTTGAAAATCTTTAAAACTTTGAATTTCATCAAATTGATGATCTTCTCCGAAAACGGTATTTTTAGCTTTATGGATTAAATTATCAAAAACATCTTGCTGTGTCTGGATAGGTTTGTCAATCCATTTTTGCATTTTGTTTCTTGTATATTTTGCAAATATTTTGGCGGCAAAGGATTTTAACGACATACTTTAATCTTCAAATGTTATATAATCACGCGGATCAACAGGGTAACCATCAACCCATAATTCAAAATGTAAATGTGTTCCCGTGGTCAATTCACCTGTATTACCAGCAATAGCAATCACTTCACCAGTTTTCACCAAATCGCCTTGTGATTTTATAAGTTCTGCATTGTGTTTATAGGTAGAAATCAATCCGAAACTGTGCTCGATAATCAGCACATAACCAGTGTTTGGCGTCCAGTCTGAGAAAATAACTGTTCCGTCTGCAGTCGCTTTGATCGGTGTATCTTTTTCAGTAACAATATCAACTGCGTAATGTTTAATATCAACGTCATATTCAGCAGAAATCCGGCCATTAACTGGCGGGAAAAGATTCATTTGTGTTTTTCTGACTGCGCTTTCAAGTAAATTAAATTTATCTTTCTTCTCCACCTCATTTCTCAATTCCTTTTCTTCTTGAGATGCAGAAAAATCAACACTCTCAGGTGAGATATTGTTTGTGTTCAAAATTGTATCACTCTGTTGATCAATGTCACTAACTTCTCCAGTGAGTACTTTCCTGATGGACTTATAATAAGCATTATTGCGATCAACAACGCTTTCTAAAGAATCAACTTGCATTGTTAAACGCGTTGCTTTTTCTTTTAAAGCACTTGATGAATATCCAGGAATATACTCTCGCAAAGGCGTGAAAGCAATCAATAATATTGTAAAAGTAATGAGTAAAAAAGTCATCAAAGCTGTCAGGCTAATCACATTGAGCCTTGTCAATTTAAAAGAGATTTTTTCTTCAAAAGTATTTTCATTAAAAATGACCAAACGGTACTTATGAATCAGCTTTTGAGATAACTTTCTTTCTGTCTTTTTCTTTTTTGCCATAACAACTTCTACTTACTCCAGATAGCATTGAGCAAATTTATGATAGTTTTTATTGTCTAAACCCTTGTTTTATATTTTTATTATTAATTTTGCATTAGAATTTTAACCAATGCATATGTTACATGTTATTTTAGGAATGGTCGGACCTTGGCAATGGGTGATTATTGGCATCGCGATTTTATTACTTTTCGGTGGCAAAAAAATCCCTGAGTTAATGAGAGGTTTAGGAAGTGGAATTAAAGAATTTAAAGACGCTTCTAAGGATGATGAAAAGGGATCAGATGATGATGGTTCAAAAACTTTGAAATAAAAGAGAAATTTCCAGAGTGGAATTTGATATAAACCTAAGTCTTATCGGCTTAGGTTTTTTTATTTCCAATTTTTAAGCTCAAAGCTTTCTCCATCAAAAACGCCGTAAGTGTAATGCACAATCCAGTCACCAAGATTATGGTAAACTGAGTTTTGACCGATTTCAATTTTCATGGGTAAATGTCTATGCCCGAAAATAAAATAGTCATAATGCTTTTCTTCTAATTTACGTTTTGCATAAAGTGCAAGCCACTCATTGTCTTCACCAAGAAACTTGGCGTCTTCATCACCAGAAATCAGTTTGTTTTTAACAGAAAGATGTTTGGCAAGTTTGACGCCTATATCTGGATGTAGCCAACGATAAAGCCATTTAGAAAAAGGATTTGTAAACACTTTTTTCATACGTTTATAGCCCAAATCACCTGGGCCTAAACCATCGCCGTGACCTATTAAAAATCTCTTTTCATTATAAATAAATTCTTGTGGTTTGTGAAAAACTTCGATACCCAGTTCTTTTTGAAAGTAATCATTCATCCATAAATCGTGATTACCTACAAAAAAGAAAATAGGAATGCCGCTATCAGCTATTTCAGCAAGTTTACCTAATGTTCTTGTAAATCCTTTTGGAACAACTTCTTTATATTCAAACCAAAAGTCAAACAAGTCACCCAAAAGAAATATGGCAGCCGCGTCTTTTTTGGCTTCATCTAAAAAAGCCACAAATTTCTTTTCGCGGATTAAGCTTTCTTCGTGAGTAGGAGCGCCCAAATGATTATCAGACGCAAAATATATTTGTTTACCTTCTGGAATTTGCATAGTTCAAAATCAATTGCCAAATATACTGAATGCAAAACTTTTGTTTTATCCTTTTTGATGACAAATGTTTTTGAGTTACTTTTTTAAGCTAAAAAAATCTAAAAGAAGTTCATTCACTTATAGACTCTTTTATCTTTGTTAGAAAAAAACATGAAAGCATATTTTTTATATATCTGCCTTTTTGTGGCTAGCATTGTCTCAGCGCAAGACAGAACAGAAATAATCGAAGAAAATTTTAATAAAATAAAAATTGCGAATAAGGTTGATGTTGAACTTATCCCTTATGCAAGTGAGAATAAAATTGAAATTTCGGGTTATGATGCTGATGAGGTTATCATTAAGGTTAAACAAGGTGAACTTTTTGTAAAGCTGCCTATCGATGAAGTTTTTTCTGACTCTGATACCAAAATAAAACTTTACATTAAAGATTTTACGAGCTTAAATCTCAATAATGGTGCTGATGTTGAAATCACATCTCAAATTAAGCAAAAGGAAATTTCGCTTGAAGCTTCTGAAGGCAGTTTTTTGTCAGCAGATTTAGATGTTGATACAGCAAGACTCAAGGCTGTGACAGGATCTGAAGTGCACATTTACGGAAAATCTGAAAATCAATATGTCACTGTTAAAACGGGAGGAATTTTTATAGGGAAATCTTTTAAAACAGAAAAAACAGATATCAAAGTGAGTTATGGCGGAACAGCTGAAGTTTATGCAACTCATTCTTGTAAAGCAAAAACGACTGCTGGTGGTGAGATAGAAATATATGGAAATCCTAAAAAAGTTGATCAAAAAACTAAATTAGGCGGATCTATTGATCTGATGTCTAAATAAAATGTATTGCGATAGCAAAAGCAATCAATGTCCACAAATAAATTTCTTTCCATAAATTTTTAAGCTGATTTATTTCTAGAAAATTTCCTGAAATAATTGCTATTGGTAGGATGACAAATAGTGTTTGTGAAAAACTATCATCAATATTAAATAGCAACGCGCAGGCGTTTAATACGAAAATAACGATAAAGAGGGACAAACTTCTTTGCATATTCAGTTTTAAGCCTTGGTATATTTTTGGAAGAAATAGTAAAAGAAATAAGCTGTTAATGATTAAGAAATATATTCTGACTTGATCATGAAAAGAGTAATTAAACTCTGGCGTTAAAGAGAACTTTGGCAACATTTCAAGATAATCAATCGGTGACGTTGAGCTCAATGAATGATAGGCGTAATGCAGAACTAATGCTGTGCCAAAGCCTAAAAATGGTAAGATGTAAAATCTGAAATTATCTGAAGCGTAAAACAATACAGCGATGATGGCAATAACCATTAAGAGCAAACTAGGAGGCCAAAGCAAACCCGCAAAGAAGCACCAGAAACCAACATCAAAAATTTTCTTTTTCAAATCGATGTTGGAACGCATGCTAAGCATTCTTCTAAAAGCAAACAAATTAAATATCAATCCCAAACTCATATTGATGTTGTTGAGTGTTTCAGGAAAAATAGTAATAAAAATAAAAAAACAAAATATACTGAAATTTGTTGATTTTTGGAAGCTGTTTTTTTTAATAATAAACCGCATAAATAAGATGATAAATGCGATGACTATTAAGTTTAAGATTAGCTCTAACCAGCTTTCTTGCTGAAAAGAATTCACAAAAAAATGATATGAAAAGTAATACGCAACAAGTAGAATCAGCGTTAAAAAAAGAGGAATTGGTTTAGATTGCTTAAAAAACCTTGTTAGCATAGTTCAAATTGTTATTTTTGCAATATAATTTAATATCAATTGATCATGAAAGATTTTTTTGAGGCGATACAAGTTTTGTTTGAAGATGCCCTTTTATTACCATTCGATGCTTTAAGAACGCTTGAGGCTTCAACATGGTGGGGCGCAAATGCTTTGAACTGGCTTTTTATTGCTATCACTGCTGTAGCATTTGTTTATTGGATGCTAAAGCTTCGCGATTTTGACGATACAGAAGAGGAAAGAAAAGATGTGAAAGCACATCCTTTCTTAGGTAAAAATGCCGAGTTAGATTAAATCTTTCCCGATATCTTTTCTATAAAACATCTTATCGAAACTGATTTTTTCAGTTGCTCGATAAGATTTTTTTATGACTTTTTTAAAGTCATTATCAAAAGCAGTTACTGCAATCACACGGCCACCATTAGTCAAGATCGAATCTCCTTCTTGCTTTGTTCCAGCATGACAGATAAAAACATCCTCATCATCAATTTTATCTAAACCATTTATTTCTTTTCCTTTTTCGTAAGCTTCAGGATAACCACCAGAAACTAACATAACAGTTGCAGCACTTTGAGAACTAACTTCCAGATTAACAGTAGATAATTCTTCAGAACTTGTTTTCTCTAAAAGTTCAACTAAATCTGATTTTAAACGAGGAATAACGACTTCAGTTTCAGGGTCGCCCATTCTTACATTATATTCAATCACGTAAGGCTCATCATCAACTTTCATTAAGCCGATAAATACAAAACCTTTGTAATCTATTTCTTCTTTTGCTAAACCATCAATCGTTGGTTTTATAATTCTGTTTTCCACCTTCTGCATAAAATCCTTATCAGCAAAAGGAACAGGAGAAATGGCACCCATACCGCCAGTATTAAGGCCAGTATCATTTTCGCCAATACGTTTGTAATCTTTTGCATTTGGGAGCGTGATGTAATTTTTGCCATCCGTCAAAACAAAAACGCTGAGTTCGATACCATCCAGAAATTCTTCAATCACTACTTTTTCTGAAGCTTTTCCAAATTTATCATGTGTGAGCATTTGCTCGAGTTCATCTTGAGCAGTTTTGAGATCATCAATAATCAACACACCTTTTCCGCCTGCCAATCCATCAGCTTTTAAAACAAAAGGCGGTTTTAAAGTTTCCAGAAAGTCTTTTCCTGCAGTTAAACTTTCTTTAGAAAAACTTTGATAAGCAGCTGTTGGAATTTTGTGGCTAAACATAAACTCTTTAGCGCGTTCTTTACTGCCTTCAAGCAAAGCACCTCTTTTTGAAGGGCCGATAATCATTAAATCTTTGAATTCAGGTTTGGCGTCAAAAAAATCTTTAATGCCATTCACAAGTGGCGCTTCTGGGCCAACGATTAACATATTGATTTGATGCTTCTTGATGTGCTCAGCAATGGCTTCAAAATCATTAACATCACAATTGAGATTTGTGGCAATTTGAGTTGTGCCAGCATTACCAGGTGCAACAAATAATGCGTTGCAACGCGGACTTTCATAAAGTTTTTGTGCAATTGTGTGTTCTCGACCACCGCTTCCTAAAAGTAGAATATTCATGATTTTTATTGACTAAGATTACAGCTTCAAAAATAATTGTTTGTAAATTGCCAAACTAATCAATTGATGAGAAAAAATGAATTACTTTAAGCTAGCTTTAAAGTTAAAAGGCTTTCCTATAGATAAAGCTTTAGTGAATTATAATAATATTGATGAAATTTCTCAGAAAAACTTCATATTTAATCATCATTTAAAAAACAATTCATTTTATAAAAATCTTATTGGAAATAGGCCTATTGAAGATTGGCAGTCTATTCCTATTCTAACTAAAGATATGTTACAAGTACCTTTAAAAGAAAGAATAGCTGATCAGTTTAAGTTTTCTCAACTGTATATTAGTAAAACATCTGGGTCTAGTGGTTTTCCATTTATATATGGAAAAGATAAATATAGTCATGCGATGACATGGGCACATATTTTAAGCCTTTATAAAAGCGTAGGTATTGATTACAGTAAATCTTATCAAGCTCGATTTTATGCAATTCCAAAAGAATTTATAGCTTATCGGAAAGAGCTTCTCAAAGATTTTTTCTCAAAAAGAAAGAGATTTATAATATTTAATTTATCTGATAATAAATTAGATGAATTTATAACACTTTTTAAAAAAAATAAATTTGATTATGTTTATGGTTATACAAGTTCAATAGTTCTTTTCGCCAAACATTTAAATAAAAAAGGACTCTTTCTTAAAGATATATGTCCTACTTTAAAATTATGTTTGACGACAAGCGAAATGCTTTATGATTTTGATAGAAAGTTACTAGAAGAACAGTTCAAAATTCCAGTTTTTAATGAATACGGATCTAGTGAGTTAGGTTTGATTGCATTCGAGAATGATTTAGGCCAGTTTATAGTTAATGATAAAACTCTTTATGTAGAAATTGTTGATGAATTTGATAATATCGTTGAAGATGGTACTGTAGGACGTATTATAGTTACTTCTTTATTTAATAAAGCTCATCCGTTTGTTAGGTATGAAGTTGGAGATTTAGGTGCTATTGAGTATGATGAAAATGGTGGCTGTAGAGTCTTAAAAACGCTAATAGGTCGTTCTAATGAATTTGCGATATTACCAAGTAATAAAAGAGTACCAGCTTTCACATTTTGTTATGTAGCTAAATCTATTGCTGAAGAATCTACAAATGTAAAAGAACTAAAGGTCGTTCAAGAAACAAAATCAAAATTTACAATAGAATACTCTTCTTTAAAACCCTTGGAACAAATTCAAAAAAATAAAATTTCGGCTGCAATAGAAACCTATTTGGAGCCAGGATTAACCATTCAATTTAAACGATTTGAACAATTAGAACGTTCAAAAAGTGGAAAACTAAAACAATTCATTTCAAAAGTTAACCAACATGCTTAAAATCACAATTATCGCAGGTGCGAGACCAAACTTCATGAAAATTGCACCGATTATAGACGCTATTAAAAATGCTAAAAACAAAGGCAAACAAATTGATTATCGACTTGTACACACAGGTCAGCATTACGATAAAAAGTTAAGCGGTACTTTTTTTGAAGAACTCAATATTCCTCATCCAGATATCAATCTTGAGGTTAAAAGTGGAACACAAGCAGAGCAGACAGCTCAGATTATGACAAAGTTTGAAGCTGAATTAACCGAAAATCCGGCTGATTTGGTGCTTGTTGTTGGTGATGTCACATCAACCATGGCTTGCGCAATTGTGGCTAAAAAAATGCATGTTGACGTTGCTCACGTTGAAGGTGGTATTCGCTCTGGAGATATGAAAATGCCAGAAGAGGTGAACCGAATTGTGACCGATAGCATTACTGATTATTTCTTTACAACAACAGATTTGGCCAACGAAAATCTATTGGCTTCAGGTAAATCAAAATCACAATTATTCTTGGTGGGTAATGTGATGATAGATACTTTATTTAAGAACTTAAAGAGACTTGAAAAGCCAGAATTTTGGAATGAATTAGGTTTAAAAGAGAAATCATATTATGTCATGACCTTGCACAGACCTTCAAATGTAGATGAGGAAGAGCAGTTGAGATCTTTGATTTCTAAAATCGTTGAAAAGTCTGAAGGAAAGCCTATTGTTTTCCCTGTACATCCGCGGACGAAAAAACTTTTACAGAATTTAAATCTTAATTTTAAAAATCTGCATTACGTTGAGCCACAAGGCTATTTGAATTTTATTTATCTCATTAAAAACGCTTTTGCGGTATTGACAGATTCTGGTGGAATTACAGAAGAAACAACAATGCTCAATGTGCCTTGTATGACGTTTAGAGATTCGACTGAAAGACCTGAAACATGTGAAATTGGCTCAAATGAGTTGGTAGGCTCAGATACTTCTAAAATAGAAAAAGCATTTGAGCGATTGAATTCAGGAGAATGGAAACAAGCTTCGGCACCAGATTTATGGGATGGTGATGCAGCAGAAAGAATCGTTAAGGATGTGTTGAAGATTTATGGAAAATAAGAAGAAAGATATCTTAATAGTTTCAAACTATTTTCCACCCGAAACGGGTGCTGCATCTAATCGAATATTTTCTTTAGCTGAACAACTTAAAAACCATCATTACAATGTAAGAGTTGTGTCTCCATTGCCTAATTACCCTTACGGCAAAGTTTTAAAAGCTTACAGAGGGAAATTTAAAGTTAATGAAGTTTTTAAAGGCGTTAAAGTGACGCGGTTATTTATTGTAGCAAGTAAATCAAAGCAAAAAATAATTCGTCTATTATCATCTTTAAGCTTTGCGGTGACATTGTTTTTTTATATTCTTTTTGCCAAAACGCCTAAACGTTTTATCATTCAATGTTCTCCACTTTTCGTGGGTTATTTTGCTGTTTTAGCTTGTCGTTTAAGAGGAAAAGAAATCATTTTAAATGTTTCAGATTTATGGCCATTGGCAGGACTTGAAATGGGTATTTTAAATGAAGGCTTCTATTATCGCATACTTCAAAAGATGGAGGCTTTTATTTATAGGCATTCAAAAACAATAATTGGACAATCGAATGAGATTTTGTCACATGTAAAAAAAACAACTGATTGCACTCGGAAATTTTTATTTCTTTACAGGAATTTTCCTCAATTTCAGATACCAGAAATTTCAGAATATTCTCAGTCGAACCAATCTCCTTTTAAAATTGTTTATGCTGGATTAATAGGCGTTGCACAAGGTATTGAAACTATTTGTAAAGAAGTTAAATTCCCCTCTGAAATGGAGTTTCATATTTATGGAGATGGACCAATGGCAGAAGATGTAAATGAATGTATCAAGGATAGAGAAAATATATTTTACCATGGAAGCTTAGATCGTGAGGTGCTTCACCAAACTTTAACGGAGTATGATGCAACTTTAATTCCGCTTAAAAATAGAATATATGGTTCTGTACCTTCTAAAATTTTTGAATATGCAAAATTAGGTTTACCAATTATCTATTTTTCAGATGGGGAAGGCGCAAATGTCGTTGAAGATTTAGGATTGGGTGTTGCTGTGAGAGAAATTAATTATCAATTGTTGGAAGATCAGCTTTCGAAAATCTTGAATCATAAAGATTTTTTACCTTCTAAAAAAGAAATTGTTAACAATGCGAAATTCCATTTTGATTTAGAGAAACAGTTTAATGATTTTGAAAAAAAGTGTCTTATCTAATAAGCTTTTTTGTCACCTTTTAAGGCATTAAAAACTGTGAGGAAAATCACTTTGATATCAATTAATAAAGACCAGTTTTCAAGATAATAAATATCGTATTTAACACGGTTAATGATATCGTGTTCAGTTTCAACCTCGCCTCTGTAGCCGCTTACTTGCGCCAAGCCTGTAATGCCTGGTTTGATGAAGTGTCTCACCATAAATTTATCCACACGCTCGGCATACATATTTGTGTGGCTGACCATGTGCGGGCGTGGGCCAACAACGCTCATATCGCCTAACAAAACATTGTAAAATTGTGGAAGCTCATCGATACTGGTTTTTCGCATAAACTTACCGATTTTAGTAATGCGTTTATCATTTTTACGCACCTGATGGATATCTGCTTCTAAGTTAGGCTTCATCGAACGGTATTTGAAACAATAAAATTCTTGATAATTTCGACCGTTTCTTTTTTGTTTAAAGAAAACAGGGCCTTTAGATTCTAATTTAATCAAAATAGCCAATAAAGGTGTCAACCAAGATAAAATAAAGACGAGTACAAAAACACTTAAGATGAGATCGAAAATTCGTTTTGTAACGCGATTAAAAGATTCATCAATCGGAATTTTTCTTAACGAGATAATTGGTAGTACACCATAATAATCATATTTAATTTGTTTACTATAAACCTCTTTGTTATCAGGTATAAATTTTAAAACACGTAAATTATTATCTGCAAAATCTATGAGTTCATTGATATTATCATCAGAAAGTTTTGATATTGAGGCATACAATTCATCAATATCATTATTAAGGACATATTCAAAAATTTCACTCATTTCCGTTTTTTCATTCACTTGAAAAACCTTCTGACAGTGGTAGCCATAATCAGGGTTGTCTTGAAAGAATTTATAAAGTTGATGTGTTCGGAAAGTTTGACCAATGACGATGGTTCGTCTGTGATTTCCACCTAAGTTTCTTCTATATTTCTTAAGAAGATAGTGAATAGAAAGTTTGACGACTAAAACAACTAACATTGTTGAGCCAGCATAGTTGAAAATATCACGAGGCTTGATGTCTATTTGGTTTTTGTAACCAAAAAATGCAAAAACGGCAAGTGTAAAAATTAAAGATTGCAAAATGCTTAAGGACAATATCCTAGTCACTTTAGTAAAACGATAAATCTCATAAAAGCCAGTGCGCAATGAAATAAATAACCAGGCAATGATTAAATAAATTGAAAGGGCAAAAAAATCACTTAATTTTAAATTGATAAAAAAGGCGAATAAAATAGTAATCCCGATATCAATTGTATATGAAATGGGTCTTAAGTAACCTGAATATCTGCCGATTCGATTTCTCATTTACTTAACGTCTAATGTGGTCTGAGAAATCTTTGTGTTCGCTTTTTTCAAGATCTTCTTTTGATAAAGATTTGAAGTATTCATAGGTTTTTTGCATGCCATCAGCACGATTAACTTTTGGTTCCCAATCTAAAATTTCTTTAGCTAAGCTAATATCAGGTTGTCTTTGTTGAGGATCATTGACGGGTAAATCCTTATAGATTACTTTTTGATCAGTCCCAGTTAATTTGATAATTTCTTGTGCGAAATCAGAAATTGTGATTTCATGTGGGTTTCCAATATTCACAGGTTCTACATAATCACTTAATAGTAACCTATAAATGCCTTCAACCTGATCGTCAACAAAACAGAATGAACGTGTTTGAGAGCCATCGCCAAAAACTGTTAAGTCTTCGCCACGTAAAGCTTGACCAATGAATGCAGGAATCACACGACCATCATTCAATCGCATGCGTGGGCCATAAGTATTAAAAATACGGACAATGCGAGTCTCTAATCCATGAAAACGATTGTAAGCCATTGTGATAGATTCCTGAAAACGCTTAGCTTCATCGTAAACACCACGTGGGCCAATGGTGTTGACATTACCGTAATAATCCTCAGTTTGTGGATGCACAAGCGGATCGCCATAAACTTCAGAAGTACTTGCAATTAAGATTCTAGCGTCTTTTTGTTTAGCGAGGCCCAATAAATTATGTGTTCCTAAAGATCCTACTTTTAAAGTTTGAATCGGAATTTTGAGATAATCAATCGGACTTGCAGGAGAAGCAAAATGCAGGATGTAATCTAAATCACCGGCAACATGTACAAATTTTGTAACATCGTGATTATGAAATTCAAAATTTTCAAGCGGAAATAAATGCTCAATATTTTTGATGTTTCCAGTAATCAGGTTATCCATCGCAATGACGTGATAACCTTCTTTTATAAAACGATCACACAGGTGAGAGCCTAAAAAGCCTGCAGCACCCGTGATTAAAATTTTCTTTTTCATCTAAACGTGTTTTCTACCGATAGAGCTGTATCTAAATCCAGCTTCCGTCATTTCATCAATTTCATATAAATTACGCCCATCAAATATAACAGGAGATTTCATTTCAGCCTTGAGTTTTTTGAAATCTGGTGTTCTGAAAATACTCCATTCTGTACAAATCAAAAGGGCATCAACATCTTTTGAAGCTTCATACATACCTTCACAGTAAGAAATCTGATCACCAATTTGAGATTTCACATTTGGCATCGCTTCAGGATCGAAAGCTGTAACCTCAGCACCAGCTTCAGTGAGTTTATCAATCATGTATAAAGAAGGGGCTTCTCTAATATCATCAGTTTCAGGCTTAAATGATAAGCCCCAAAGTCCGATTTTCTTTCCTTTAAGATCACCCATAAAGTGATTTTTTATCTCTGGGAAAAGAATTGTTTTTTGAGCTTCATTCACTTGAACGACAGCATCTAATATTTTGAACTGATGGTTAACATCTTGTCCTGATTTATGTAAAGCTTTCACATCTTTTGGAAAGCAAGAACCTCCATAACCAATGCCTGGAAATAAAAACCTTTTTCCGATACGAGAATCAGTTCCCATCCCGATACGCACTTTATCAACATCAGCGCCAACAATTTGGCAGTAATTGGCAATCTCATTCATAAACGTAATTTTTGTAGCCAAGAATGAGTTGGAAGCATATTTTGTAAGTTCAGCTGACTTTTCATCCATAAAGATAATTGGATTGCCAGATCGTACAAAAGGTTTGTAAAGTCTGTGCATCAAGTCTTCCGCTTTTTTACTTGATGTCCCAATCACGATGCGTTCAGGTTTCAAGAAATCTTCAACGGCGTAACCTTCACGTAAAAACTCAGGGTTTGAAACCACGTCGAACTCTGAAGAGCAATATTTTGCAATTGTTTGCTCAACTTTTTCTGCAGTTCCAACGGGAACAGTACTTTTATCAACAATAACTTTATAGTCTGTGATGTATTTTCCGATATCTTCAGCAACGCCTAAAACGTATTTAAGATCTGCGGAGCCATCTTCATCTTCAGGTGTAGGTAATGCCAAGAATATAATTTCGCCATGGTCAAGACCTTCGTGAAGTGAAGTTGTGAAGCTTAATCTGCCAGCGTCAATATTACGATCGAAAAGCACATCGAGTTGAGGTTCATAAATTGGAATTTCGCCATTTTTCATGCGTTCAACTTTCTTTTCATCGATATCAACACAGATCACATCGTTTCCATTTTCAGCGAGACAAGTTCCTGTGACAAGGCCAACATAGCCTGTACCTACAACAGTTATTTTCATTTTTTAAGATTATTTAGATTTTTGGTCAGATTTGAATAATGATTTAAATGTCAAAAATATGAATTTAGTATTGCCGACGAGATATCTTTTCCACATTCTTTTGGGCTCTTGTAAAAATCTGTAGAACCATTCGAGTCCAGCTTTTTGCATCCAAATCGGTGCACGCTTAGTTTTTCCTCCTAAAACATCAAAGCTACCGCCAACACCCATAATGAAATTTACAGACTTTAAAGCTTTACGATGTTGGTGTAAAAATATTTCTTTTTTAGGAGAACTCATGGCAACAAAAAGCATATTGGCTTTGCTGTTAACGATTTCATTAACAATTCCTGCTTCTTCATCAGCGGTAAAATAGCCATTTCTGTAGCCTGCAATAACTTCACTTCCGTATTCGTCTTCAATAATTCCAACAAGCTTATTGACGACTTCTTCTTTAGCGCCAAGTAAATAAATAGAATGATTTTTTTCGCGAGCTAAACCGATAAGGTTTTCAAAAAGGTCAATCCCGGCCACGCGTTCTTTAAGTGGTTGGCCTAATAATTTTGAAGCCCAAATAACCGCTTGTCCATCTGCATTAATTAGGTCAGCTTCATTAACGCTTTGTCTCAAAACACCATCATTTTGCATGGCAACAATTTTACCAGCATTTACGACGGTATGGTGAAGTGATTCATGAGCAGAAATCTTACTGTCAACAAGACTTAAGGTTTCTTGCATGCTTAGATTATCGATGTGTGTGTTGAGGATGTGAATGCGATTGTTCATTCAATGAAGATTATTTAGTTTACAGACGTTTTTTTTAAAGTCTCTAAAGATGCCAAAATTAATACAACAAAATAGATTGGTATAGAGCCATTGTAAAAAAAATTTCCAGAAATGAAAGCTCCACCAAATAATAATATGATTAGAAAAAAAGCTAAGTGATTTGACTTAAGATCCCTAAGTCTACTAAACCAGCATAATAAATATAGATATAAACAAGATCCTAAAATTCCAAAAAACAATAATAAGTCAAAGTATTCCATTTGAGATCTCATCGATAGTATAGATAAACCACCAAAAATATAATTTAAGAAGCTCCAATTTTCTTGAATATAAGGTATGGTACTCTCAATGAGTAGCTGATCTCTTAAAGATAAAATACTTGTTATCCAACCTTTTTCTTGCGTTATATCCTTAAAAATTCCTCTTTGTAAAAAGAAATAAAGACCTGAAGCTCCTAACATCAAGAAAAGAATTGCAACTCCAATTCTTTTCTTGACTTCTTTAATTTGCACTATAAAGAAAAGTGCTAAAGAAAAAACGAGATATAGCAATGCTGTTTTAGTACCCAATAAACAAACAGAAATAATACTGGAATAAAAGATAGGATTTTTAAATGCACGCGAATTGTATCTTATAAAAAAATATGCCAAAGCTATACAATAAAAATAAGTGCTTGTTGCTGAAGCCATAAAAAGACCAGAATAACCAAATCTATGACTATACGTGGCGAATATTTTCCATTCAAAAATGTAGGCCAATAAAACAATACAACTATTAATAAGGATTATAATTTCAAAAATAGGAAAGACCGATTTTGAGACATCAGCGTTGTTGATTTTTATGAAATATAGAGTGATTAAAAGGAAAAACAGGTATTTTAAAAATGATCCTAAAACAGAATAATTAAAAGAATCCTCAAGCGCTAATTGACCCAAAGAGAAAACTATAAGTAAGCCAAGAAAGGGCCATGTATATTTTTTTCTATAAATGAGAATAGTCATCACAATTAAAACAATTGTTAAAACCTTGACTACTATTGGCATGAAGGACTTATCACTTCCAAGACCTACTTTGACAGTACTCCAGGCTTCAGTTAAAAAAAAGAATGCAAGGAATATTGGTAAGAGATAATTTTTATATTTTGTTAAATAAAAATTCAATTTTAATCTTGAAAGGTTTTGAAGTGATTATTCTTGTGAGATGTTTTCAAAAATTCATCTAATTTTTTTAACGCATACGGCGTAAATGCTTTTGGATGTCCTATTAGAACGAAATTGGCCATACTTTTCGTATTCTTTTTATACCAATAATATGCTTCTTGAATAAACGAAGCTTTATAGCCGTCTATGGAAACGACGCTATGAGAAGGCGCGAGCATTAATCTAAATGTATCTTTTTTTGTTTTTGCAATAGCTGAACCATCACCAAACGCCCTATGTTGAGATTGTTTTTTTAATTTGTGATAAGCAAATTTCCAAAAGAAAAATGGACTTACTTTATATGAACTTATAGGAATTTCTTTAAAATTTCCTTCAGGGTTTTCCTTTATTAAATCTTCTGAAAAGCAATAATCTGTATTAAATTGAGCTACTTTTCTGAAATCATAGTACTGCGCTGATGAATTGTAATATCCTTTTGGAAAAACTGTACTATCTATGCGAACATTGTTTTTTAAAAGTGCTTTTCCTATTTCTGTGAAAGGTTGAGCACTCCAGCCTCCTGCTCGATATGCTTTTGGAGCTTGTCCTGAAATTTTAGTGAGTGTTTTAGTATATTTGGTTACAATTTCATGGACTTTATCAGAAGAGAAATCGGCCAACTTATATCTTGATGTATCAAAAACCCACTCTTTTCCATTAAAATGGGAATCTTCCCAGTGCGGATGAATATGCAATTCCATTCCGTGACCTTGATTAGCCAAGTTTTTGATTTGAGCTGTTATTTTTTGATAATCTTTTTTAAGTTGAGTGTATTTTTCCTTTTGCTCCTCTAATTTAACTAAATAACCTACGTCTACAAAGCAGGTGAATTTGATTTTTAGTGGGTTGACAATTTTTAATAATGCTTCTGTAGGCTTGATGATACAATTTTCTACACTACCACTGTGCTTTCCAAAAAACAATTCATAATCCAATGTAATGTAGATGTTCATTGAGCTATAAGTTTTATTTTAAAATTTATTTTTATTAATTATTCCAAAGGGCAAACTTAAGAGATAATATAGTAATTGTTTTTGTCTTTCAATATTTTTCCATTTTTTATCGGGTTGAATTTTTATTTTTTGATTTGTTTTCATTCGATTGCCTCCGACGATATGAGGCATCTTAAAATATAGAGGTAGTTTTTTAATTGATGTTTCCTCTTCAAAAATATGCGTATAAATATTCGCTAAAGTTTCTTCAGGTTTCTCAACCAAATCTTCATACTTTACTTTAAGTATATTTTTTTTTGTTCGATAAACCAATTCTGCAAAAAAATTAATGATGTTGTAATATACTAAGGCCTTAAAAGGAGATTTAGAGGTTTGTACTTTTTTTTGAAAAGAATGCACCACACCTCGAGAGTCTCTAACAAGATAAATACCTTTTACATTAAGTTCTTTGCTTTTTTTTAGCAATAGGAATCGTGCAATATACTTAGAAGAGTCAACATACCATTTACTTTTGCGTTGTTGATGAATTGATTTAAATGTTTCTTCATGTATATCTAAATATTCTTGATGCTTTGAATTACTCAATAGCAACTTTGGAATTTGTCGATGTGCTTCCTCTTCTTTAGAAATTTTTTTACGATGTTGAATGTTACATGTTAAAAATTTTGATGGTATACTCCATTCATTACAGTTTATAAGCTTCTCTCCACAAGAACAATTTTTGTTATCATCTAAAAACTCATAGAATTGATGCATCTCTCCAAGAGTTTCAATCTGATGGTGATTGTTGAGTAAAGTAGCCAGTAATGTGGTGCCACTTCTTCCTGCGCCCAGTAAATAAATTAAATTAATTCTATTTGGCATTTCTAAACTTTAAAACTTTTGAAGGAACTCCTCCTGCTATAGCGTAATCAGGAATGTCCTGTGTCACTACTGCACCAGCAGCTATAACTACATGATTACCAATGGTGCATCCCGCAGTAATGATCACATTTGCACCTATCCAAACATCATTCCCTATACTTGTTTTATAATAGTTTTTCCCTTGTTGTTGTATAGGGATATCTAACTTATCAAACTTATGGTTTCTTGAGTAGATTTTGATATCTGGCCCCATAATTACGTTATCTCCTATACTAACATTTGCCTGGATTAAAGCTCTTGTTCCTAATTCTGAGTAATTACCTACAGAAGAGTTTGGAGATATTTCTGCTCCTTTTTTTACTCTGAGTTCCTTACCGCAATTTTTTAAATAACGAGTAACTAGCCATTGTCTTATTTTTGGAAAAAATAAGCTATAAGGTCTATAGTCTTCGGGGCTGTTTTTAAAAAAAAGAAGATAAATCAAAAAATATGTTTTCTTAATCATGACGTCTAATTAAAAAAGTTGAACCTAAGAGAACGATAAAATTGATGCCCATATTCCTATCTACATAGTTTTCTATACAAAAAATCGCTCCTATAAGTACGAAAAAAGAAATATATACTAAATCTCTCTGTTTTAGTGCGATATAACAATTTCCAATAAAAAAGATAATTATTGAAAGAGCTCCGATGAGTCCAAAACGAATGAGGTAACCCAAAATTTGATTGTGAGCATTGTAGGATTGGGAGACAGATAACTTCATGTCATTTTCTTTATACTTCTCTAATAATACTTCATTTTCAGTTCCTGAGCCATGACCTAAAATTGGTTTTTCTTTAAAAAGTTCCCAACCCACAATCCAGCGTGACATTCTGGAATCAGAAGTCGTTTTAGTATCGGTATTGTGTGTCCCTATGTTATTTTCTAGCTCCCAGATAGTTCCATTGACAGCTTTATTATAAATGTAAGTTTGCTTAAAGTAGGGCATAATCAAAATCGCTGCTATGAGTAAAGTCGTTAAAGTAAAGGCAAAAACTTTCCAATGTAATTTTTCTAATGCTAATAGAAAAAACAATACTAATAGTGAAAAAAAGATAATTCTAGAGTTGATAAAAACGATAGAGGTAACAATAATTAAAGCACTGGCAATCTTTAATAGTACATGTACTCTGAGTTCTGCAAAAAAGATAAAACTCAAAGACATAATGAAATAAGAACCAACATAAATAGGGTGTAAATTTTCACCCCAAGGAGATAAAAACCTAAAACCAGTAAAGTGGCTGCTGAAAAGTTTTGTTATAGGTAACTCTTGAAGTGAAAAGTTATAAAAGTTTATACTTAATAGTACTAATCCGCTTAATAAACAGCCAGTTATCAAGCTTTTTTTGATGATATTATGGAAATTTATATTAGAGAGATCTTTCCTAAAGAGCATCACCGGAAAGATGAGTAAAAATATGTATTTGGTGATCTCATTAAAAGCTTCTTTAGGTAGTGGACTATAGGTTATGCCTAAAATGACAGGAACAATCAGTATAAAAGGTGAAAAATAAAGAAACCTTTTTAGCACTTTATTCTCGTGGTTTATACCATAAAATATAAAAGACAAAACATGTGTAAAAAGTAGACCTATGACACCTATATTACTTAGCGATGTCTTTAAGGGTAAAAAGAATACCGCAAAGAATAAAAGCAGTTTTGTTATATTTGTTAAAGCTTGTGCTTTCATTGTTCCCGTTTTAAAAACATTATAGCAATACTACCTCCTATAAAAAAAGCTGCAATTCCTGAGCCAAATATATGCCCACTCAAATTAGCTATTATAATTAAGAAAATTAAAAATGCTAGAGTGTGTTTAGCAAAGATATATTTAGGAAGCTTTCTCAAATGCATTGCGTTTAAAAAATAATAGGAAATTGTTATCATTAGAGTCATTAGACCTAGAAACCCAGAGGTAAAAAGTAAAGTGAAAAAATCCATTTCAGGAATTTTTCCAGCTAAACTTAAAAAATAATTTTGTCCTAAACCTAAAATTTTCTCATACCAAGTATAATCTGAAAAAACCTCAATACCTTTTTGTAAAAAGTTGTTTCTGTTTGATAAAAACACAGTTAATAGATCATTATTATTTTTCCGCATGGAATATTCAAGCTTTTTTAATATACCTGAGTTATTAACTGTAACGTAAAAAAGGTAACTTATTAGAGGAATACCTATTAAAACAAAAAGAAACAAACGGTTAATCCATTTTTTTTTAATCTTCCTTTTAATAGAGCTTATCCAAGGTAATAAAAACATTAACAATACGCCAAAAATAACAGTCTTAGAAGTGATAAGAAATGCAAAAAATAAAAAAATAATTCCAGAAAATATGACTTTTAAAATTTGTTTCTTCTCTTTAAGATAAATTGCAGTTATAAAGGCTAAGCATAGCACTAATATGCTTAATTCATTACCGGCATAAATATATCCTTTTGTTCCAACAGCATTTCCATAGCCATGATGGTAAAATGACATGCCTAAGCCTATACTTCCTAATAATAGATTGATAGTAATGAATACTAAAGAAAAAGTAACTATTCTTTTTATCCATGGTATTAATAATTCTATACGAGAGGACTGAAATATTTTTTTAAAAAATAAAAAACTCAAAGGCACTGTAAACCATTTTGCAGCAACTATAACATCTTTTATATAATAAGATAAATCGCCTGTTTTTATTAGTCCTATCAGAGGACTAATTTGAAAAGATATGAGAATTAAAAGTGCAAAAACAATTTCCTTATTAGAGGTTAATCTTAATAGCATAAGGATGATCACAGAAAGTTTAAAGAATTGACTAATCGGTAGTTTGACAAACTCCATAATAAAGAATCCATTAACCATATCTACCAATACAGTTAAGCTTAGTAAAAATAAGATGAATCTGTCTAAAACACTAATTGGTACTCTCAAGATAAAAAACTACTTTTGGCAAATTTACGACTTTAAGCTTTACAAATAAGTGGTTAAAAGTAAATTTGTAGATACAACTTACTATGAAAATATTTTTAATATCCAACATGTATCCTTCTCAAAATGATGGCTTATTTGGCGTTTTTGTTAAAAACTTTAAAGAGGAGGTTGAAGCACAAGGTGTTGAGTTTTCTGCCGTATCTGTTATTAAAGGGAAATCTAATTCAGCTTTTAAAAAGTCAGTTAAATATATAACTCACTATTTGTCAATTCTTAAAAATTTCACCTTTAAATCTTACGACGTTTTATATCTACATTACTTAACGCATCATATACCTATATTGTTTTTCTTGATTCCTTTTAAAAGTAAAAAATGGGTGATTAATACACATGGTAATGATATCGTTCATCTCGAGAATCAAAAGTTTTTAAAGAGAATTGCATGTACCATACTAAAAAGAGTAGATTTAGTCGTTGTACCTTCCTCTTATTTCAAAAAAGAAGTTTTAAAAAACTATCCTTTTTTATCTGACCATGATGTTTACGCTTCTCCATCTGGAGGTGTTGATCCAAAGGTCTTTTATGTAAAGAATAATAAAAATCATGAGAAAAATTTACATTTAGGCTTTGTTTCTCGTTTCATAGAAGAAAAAGGATGGAAAACTTTTTTAGAAGCTTTAGTTAAACTTCAAAAAAAAGGAGTTTTATTCAAAGCAACGATTGCAGGTAAAGGTCCTGATGAGGAACAAATCAAATCTTATTTAAAAGAGAATAAATTATCACAAGTCAATTTTTTAGGTTTTGTAAAACAGAATGAGTTAATCCATCTTTATAACGATTTTGACTTGTATATTTTTCCAACATATAGAGAAGGTGAAAGTTTAGGGTTAACTGGGGTTGAAGCAATGTCTTGCGGGACACCTGTAATTGCATGTAATATGGCAGGACCATCAACTTACATTGAGCATGAAGTTAATGGTTATTTATTTCAACCTAAAAATAGTGACCAACTTAGCAAGTACATTCATGCATTTGCGCAAAAAAGTGTTTTAGAAAGAGAAGAGATGTGTCAACAAGCAATAAATTCTGCAGAGAATTATAAAAAAGATATTGTGGCAGAAAAGTTAATAATTAGGTTAGATGAATTACTTAAATGAAGGCTCGATATCGCTATAGAAACCTAATTTTTAATATTCTGATATAAGCTTTCAGTTAGTTCATCAATAATGTTTTCTTGTTCTTCATTTAATACATCTTTCCATTTTCCTATTGAATCTTCATTTATGGGACTTCCAATATTAGCATGATGCTTTCCATATTTAACATCACCTAAAGAGTCTTTATTTTTCCAGAAGTCAAGCATTTTAGGGGAATAGGACATGTTCAAGAATTTACAAATCTTTTTGAGTTCATGCTCTGGAAACCTCACAAGGTTTTCATATTGAACTTGATGGAATTTGTTTGGTTGTATTTTCTTTTTTAAAGAGCTGACTTTTTCTATTGCTGATATCCAGAAATTAGCTGCATCTTTATGTTTTTCGTAAAGTCCAGCTTTTACATAGGAGCTAGTAACATCTTTAGGTTCTCTTAAAATGTGTATATATTTAGCCTTAGGATACACCTTTAATATCTTATCAATGAATAGAGTATTGATGGGTGTTTTATCACCCCATAGCCTGTGCTCTTCATTTTTTTCTTCTTGATATGTTGAATACACAACTTGTATAATGTAAGATAAGCTTCTCTTGCTTTTTGGTAAGCGTCTCGCTTTTTCATGGGCCTTGAACAAATTAATTTCCCAAGTGTAAAACTCTTTGTAGGCTTCAAACTCTGCGATAATTAATGAGCATATTTTTTCCCAAGGTAAAAAATTATAAGTCTCGTAAATCCTGATTATTCTAGGCCACACATATGATTCAGGAGGAATTGAAGCTTCCCCACCAGAAATAAGCATGGATCTAAGTAAAGTGTTTCCAGATCTCCCACAGCCAATAATGAAAAAAGGTTCTTTAAAGTCATGCTCTACTGTTTTCCTTTTCCTTTTAAAAATGAAACGATAGCCTAATTGAATTGTATCATAAATCTTTACAACTAAAAGCGGAGTTTTTGATTTAAGGCGGTTAATCATCATTTGTACAATAAATTTAATGAGCCAGTTTAATTTTTTATTCTAGGATCATAATAAGACCTAATATTCATTTTCTTTTTTAAGTAAACAGCACAACCAATATTCCAAAAAACCATACTAATTACTGTTGAAACAGCAGCGCCTATGCCACCATATAGGGGAGTTAGTATAAAAGTTAATGCTAAATTGATGAATAATGCAATGATAACAAAGTTTTGATAAACTTTTTGCTTACCAATCATCTGCATAATTATACCTACTGAGCCCGATAGTGAATTGACTAGTTGTCCTGCACAAAAAATGAAAAGTATGATATAGCCAGCTTTAAACTCTTCGCCAAATATCCCCAACAGAAAATCATGAAATATAACAATAATCAACATTACAGCGACAGTGATAAGGAAGTTTAGCTTGGTTGAAAAAGAAATCAATTTTTTATAATTTTGCTCTTCATCTGCAGCATAACTCTTTGCGATTTTAGGAGCCAAAATTGAGTTGATGGCTTGTAAAGTAAAAGTTGTCAAAGTTGCAACTTTTAAACTAATGTTATAAATACCAACACTTTCAGTATCTTCATAAATTCCCATAATGAAAGTATCCATCCAACCTAGAAGAATTAAGATAGATGAAGATAACATCATCGGAAGTGAATCTTTGATAAAGTTCCACGAACTCATTTCAGATTTAAAAGATATATTCTTTATTTGATAAGTTACTAAACCAAAGCTTAATAAGCTTGTGATCAAAACACCATAAAAGTGAGCTTTAACAATGATTATTGGATCTTGATCAAGATTGTATAAAATCAATAAAATAATTAAGCCAAATAAAAACCGACTTGGATTATTGAAAAATGCAAAGGCTTGATTTTGTTTTTTGGCTCTAAAATAACCAGCACTTACTAAGCCCAAAGACCAAAAGGGTATTGCTGCTAATATCCATGGTAAATAGGGCAGAAGCTCAGGTTTAGGTTCCCTGAAAACCTTCATAACTAAAGGCTCTTTGAGAAAATAAATGATACTTGCTAAAATAAAACTGACTAAAAAAGATTTGAAAACAGATTTATAGAAAATACCAGTTTCAGAGTTGTTATTGTCTTCTGAGAAGAAACGCACTAGGTTAATATCTAAACCAAGTCTACCAATTACACTAATAATTAAAAAAACAGAAAAGCCTAAGGCGATAATACCGTAAATATCAGCACCAAATTTTTGTGTAATAAAAAGAGTGAAAAAGTATCCAATCAAAGTTCCACCTAATCTAAACCCCAAAAAAGAAAATCCCTTTGACAGGATTTCTTTTTGGTCGGTGTCGCCCAATATTTTCTGGATACGTTTTTTCATCTTTGAGTTACAACTTAATTAATAAGCGCGATCTTCTTTACCTTCATAGAAGTTCATGAACGCTCGATTGACAACCTTATTGCCTCCTGGCGTTGGATAGTTGCCTGTAAAATACCAGTCACCAAGATTTTTAGGGCAAGCTTCATGTAAGTTTTCTATGCTTTGATAAATCACTTCAACTTCTGTCGAAATACTATCATCGCTTAATAAAGTTGCAATCTTACTCGAAATTTCTGAGGCAGAGAAATATTGATAAAATTCTTTCACATGATTTTCAACCTCAGCGCTTGGTAAATCTTTTTGAGCCACACATTTTTTGTAAATTGACTCAATAACTTCATCATAAGTGCCTCGATCTTGATGTAAAGCTTTTGCTGCTTTAAAAGCCACAAAATCATCAATGCGTGCCATGTCAATTCCGTAACAATCAGGATAGCGAATTTGTGGTGCAGAAGAAACAATAATGATTTTTTTCGGATTCAATCGATCCAACATCTTCAAGATACTTTTCTTTAATGTCGTTCCACGAACGATACTGTCATCAATCACTACTAAATTATCTGTTGGTTTAACAACACCATAAGTCACGTCATAAACATGAGCAACCAAATCGTCACGACTGCTATCTTCTGTGATAAATGTGCGGAGCTTAGCATCTTTAACAGCAATTTTTTCTGTGCGCAAACGATGGGCTAATATTTCAGATAATCGCTCATCAGTCAGATTTTCTTTTTCTTTTAAAATCGCTTGATTCTTCTGGCGGTTAAGCTCATCTTGCGCGGCTTCAACCATGCCGTAGAATGATGTTTCGGCTGTGTTTGGTATAAATGAAAACACTGAATTGATGGTGTCAAAATCTATCGCTTTTAAAACTTCAGGCATTAATAAAGAACCTAATTTTTTTCTTTCAGTATAAATTTCAGCATCGCTTCCGCGAGAGAAATAAATACGTTCAAACGAACAAGCCTTTCTTTCTTTAGCCTCGATGATTTGTTTAAAGTAAACTTCACCATTTTTTTGAGTAATAATGGCTTGTCCTGGCTTTAATTCTTTAACATCATCATAAGCTACATTAAAAGCTGTTTGTATTACAGGGCGCTCTGAAGCTGTTACAACAATTTCATCATCCATATAATAGTAAGCTGGCCTGATGCCATTTGGATCACGCAAAACAAAAGCATCGCCATGCCCAAGCATGCCTGCCATAACATAGCCGCCATCCCAATCTTTTGATGCTTTTCGTAAAATTTTATGGACTTTAATTTGCTCAACAATATGCGGTGAAGCTTGTTGCTTGTTAAAGCCTTTTGATTTTAATTTCTTATAAAGTTTTTCAACTTCACTATCTAGAAAATGACCGATTTTTTCCATCACAGTAATGGTATCGGCTTTTTCTTTAGGATGTTGGCCAAGGCTAACAAGTTTATCAAAAAGTTCATTAACATTGGTGAGGTTAAAATTCCCAGCAACGATAAGGTTTCTGTGCATCCAGTTATTTTGTCTTAAAAACGGATGAACATTTTCGATGCTATTTTTCCCAAAAGTTCCATAGCGTACGTGTCCCAAATAAAGTTCACCGAGATAAGGTAGATTTTCTTTTTGTAATTCAGCACTTTTTAGCCATTCAGGATTTTCTTTTAAACCTTGATTGATGCGGTTATTGACTTTCTCAAAAATATCTTGAATCGGTTGCGCAGCGTTTGATCGGACACGGCTGATGTAACGATTGCCAGGTTTAACATCAAGTTTAATGCTGGCTAAACCTGCACCATCTTGACCACGATTGTGCTGCTTTTCCATCATCAAATACATTTTATTGATACCATAAAATGCTGTTCCGTATTTCTCCTTGTAATAGCTGAGTGGTTTGAGCAATCTGAGTTGCGCAATTCCACATTCATGTTTTATTAGTTCGCTCATAGCTGCACAAAAAAGCCCCGAAATTTCAGGGCTTAAATTATTTAAGTAAGATTTATTTCAAATTGTGTTAGCGATTTAAATTCTTTTAATCGCCCATTGATTTCTTCAATATCAAGATTTTTCATTCTTTCTGTGCCAAATTTTTCAACACAAAAGGAAGCTAAGTTCGAGCCATAAACAATGGCTTTTTTCATATTTTCAAAAGACGTATCTTTTGTTTCAGCTAAATATCCTGCAAATCCTCCCGCAAATGTATCGCCTGCACCTGTTGGATCAAAAACCTCTTCTAAAGGCAAGGCAGGAGCAAAGAAAATTTCATCATCATGAAAAAGCAAAGCGCCGTGTTCTCCCTTTTTGATAACTACATATTTGGGACCCATTTCATGTATTTTTTTGGCAGCTTTGACTAATGAATATTCACCAGAAAGCTGTCGCGCTTCTTCGTCGTTAATCGTAATCACGTCAATTTTTGCAATCACCTCTTTCAAGAGATCCAAAGTTGTATCCATCCAAAAAATCATCGTGTCAAGGATAATCAGTTTTGGAGCTTTGACTTGCTCGATGACAGACATTTGAACTGCAGGATGCAAATTGCCGAGCATGATTATGTCTGAATCTAAAAAGTGATCTGGGACTTTTGGTTCAAAATCTGCTAGCACATTGAGTTGTGTTTCAAGCGTATCTCGTGTGTTCATGTCGTTATGATAGCGACCTTTCCAAAAGAAAGTTCGTCCGTCTGCTACAACCTGAAGTCCGTCAAGATTAATGTTTTGTTCTCTAAACAAGTTGAGGTGTTTCTCTGGGAAATCTTGCCCAACAACTGATACAATTGCACTTTCTGTATTAAAGTTAGCGGCACTCAATCCGATGTATGTCGCAGCGCCACCGAGAATTTTATCTGTTTTTCCGAAAGGTGTTTCAATTTCATCAAAGGCAACTGTTCCAACAATTAAGAGTTTACTCATGAGTGAGGTTGATTTTTTGCAAATATAAAACTAATTCATTTCAAAATTATTCTGAGCGGCTTAATTCTTGAATTCATATATTTTTGATGGAGTGACGCAGTAATTTAATTGTTGATCATGCGCTTGGGCTTCGATTTCTTCTTCAGCAGAAAAGAATGATAAACCAACTTTAATAACATCTTTTCTGCATTGTTCCAAAAAAACATCATAATAGCCTTTGCCATAGCCAACTCTATTTCCATGCTGGTCGAAAGCTAAAAGCGGAACAAAAACCACATCGACATCTTCAGCTTTGATAGAAATACCATCTTGCGGTTCGGGAATTCCGTAATTGTTAATCTTAATTGGTGTCGAGTCGGTTAAGAGGTAGTGCGACATCTCTAAATCTTTTTTTGTTTTTGAAATCACAACATCTTTGTCTTTTCCTTGAATGGCATGAAGCAAATATTCTGTGTTGATTTCCTGATGTCTTGTAATGCTTAAAAAAATGTGATAAAGTCTTTTATTCCAGATATCTAAATTCAAGCATTGATTGGCAATCTCAAGACTGAATTGATCAATTTCCTGCTCAGAAAGTTCTTTTCTTTTGGCTTTATATTTTTTTCTTAATTCGTTTTTTGTCATTTTATTTGTGTTGAAATATGAAAAATGGCATCACCTTGATAAACAATCGGTGCTTGATTAACATTGATAAGGTAGCCATTGTTAGAGGCTCTCACTTTATGTTGTAAGCTGCCGTAAGCATCTGTGATATAGGCGATAATCTGACCTTTCTCAACATATTTACCAACAGCGATTTCAGGATGAAAAAGGCCGCTATATTTAGCGCGAATCCATTTTGTTTTTGTTATGAATTTACTTTTTTCTTCTTGATTTGGCGCCTCAATTTTCAGACTTAACATATTCAGGTGATTTAAAATTCGTTTGACACCTTCAACACCATGTGCTGTGATTTCTTTATTTCTATCCAAAGACTTTCCCCCTTCAAAAAGTAGAATAGGAATATTTTTTTTCTCACAGATTGATCGGTATGAGTTTTTTAGAGTTTTAGAATAAACTGTGAAAGGTGCGTTGAAAATAGACGCAAGCTCATCAAACTGCGGATTGTTTTCTGTAATTCGGATTTGAGCTGCGTTAAATCGACTTGCGCCACCTGTATGAAAATCTAAACAATAGTCAGCAATGGGTAAAATATCTTCTGAAAATCTAAAAGCTAAACGACTTGCTAAAGCGCCTTTTTTAGTTCCTGGAAACATACGATTAAGATCGCGACCATCAGGAAATTGGCGTGACAAATTTAGAAAACCAAAAACATTGATGACTGGCAAACAAATAATTGTACCGCATTTTGGTTTGTTGATGCCTTTGGCAACAATCTGCCTGACAATCTCAACGCCATTAATTTCATCGCCGTGAATGCCAGCTGTGATAAGAACAACAGGACCTTTTCGCTTAGCACGTTGAATGATGACGGGTACTTCAACGGCAGTGTTTGTGTAAAGTTTAGCAGTGTTAAAATTTATTCTGGCTTTTTGACCAGGCAATATTTCATGATCTAAAATATGCAGGATATTATGCTCGTCAATGTATGGCATATTTACACATTCTTTTCTATGTACTGAATAATGCTTTTCGCAATATCTTTTCCAGTCGCTTTCTCAATGCCTTCAAGTCCTGGCGAAGAATTAACTTCAAGAATTAAAGGCCCACGTGAACTTTGAATAAGATCAACTCCGGCAACCGCCAAACGCATGGCTTTCGCAGCTCGGATAGCAGCAATTTCTTCTTCATCTGAAAGCTCAACGACTTCAGCCGAACCACCTTGATGCAAATTTGATCTGAATTCGCCTTCTTTACCTTGTCGCTTCATCGCACCGATAACGTGACCATCAACAACAAAAACACGAATATCAGCACCTTTTGCTTCTTCAATAAACTCTTGAACTATCACTCTTGCTTTTAAACCGTTAAAGGCTTCAATGACAGATTTAGCTGCATTTTTTGTTTCTGCTAACACCACACCCAAACCTTGTGTTCCTTCAAGCAATTTGACAACCAAAGGTGTCCCGCCAACGTGTTCTATCAAACCTTCAACATCACGAGAGTAATTGGTGAAAACTGTTTTTGGTAAACCAATTTTAGCACGTGACAAGACTTGCAAGCTTCTTAATTTATCTCTACTTCTTACAAGTGCCTCAGAATCGGTTGTTGAAAAAGCGCCCATCATTTCAAATTGTCTGACAACTGCAGTACCGAAGTAAGTGACCGATGCACCAATACGCGGAATTATCGCATCAGTATCAGTGATGTAATCACCTTTATAATAAATATTTGGTTTGCGCTTTTCGATCACTAAATCACATTTAAGGTGATCAATGACTTGAACATTGTGTTTGCGTTTTTCGGCTGCTTCAACTAAACGTCTTGTCGAATATAGATTCTGGTTTCTTGATAAAATTTTAATATTCATGTCTGGGCTTTAAATGAGAGGTTATTTAGATCAGTATCAACGATAAATTTCTTATTGAGGAATTTTCTGCCAATCAAAACAGGATTTTTCATCGTTGAACGATCTGTTAATGAAAGGGAAATTTGATATGTTTTATGAAATAATTCAATTTTTGATTTGATTTGATAGCGTTCTTCTACACCACCATTACTGCTTTTTACCTTTATTTTTTTATAATTATTAATCACGAGAGATTGATAGTTATTTTTTTTATTTTTTGAATCAATAAATCGACAATGCAATTGACCGTTGATTTCTTTAAAGTCGTCACAATGTATTGAAGACGTATAAGCACCAGTGTCAATCTTGATCGCGACTTGTTGTAAACTTAATTCTGGGAAATTAGCGATGTCTTTCCTACCGATTATTTTTTTAGCCATATTGCAAATTACAAAATCAAATGTAAGACAGAATTTAAAATAAATATTATCTTTAAAATAAAAATTCAAAATTCATGACAAAAGAATTATACACATCAGATTCTGCAAAAATGCGCTTTTATCATTTCGCAAATTTAGTAAGTCTTGCTGCCTCAGATGGTCAAATCACAGAACTTGAAGAAAATTTATTGCGCCGCTTTAAGCGAAAGCTTAGCATCAGTGATTCAGATTATGAGAAGATTATGAAAGATCCTTCAGGTTATTCTATTCTTTCAATCGGTTCAAAAGATCAGAGATTAGAGTATTTATATGATTTGCTAAAAGTTATTTATGTTGATGGAGTGATGGATGAAGTTGAAGCCTTATTGATTAAACGTTATGCAATTGGTCTTGGTTACAGCGAGGCTCATGCTGCTGAAATTTTAAAGAAATCAATTAAATTATTCAGCGGTGCTTTTTCTTTTGATGCTTATCAAAATTATGTTGAAAACGATTTTTAAGATTTATTTTAATCAAAAAAAGCTGTCTTTTAAATTTAAAAGACAGCTTTTTGTTTTCTGTATTTTTACAAGAAGATTATTTAATCCACTCAAAACCAGTGTAAGGTACTAATACTTCTGGTATTTTGATGCCTTCATCAGTTTGGCAGTTTTCAAGAAGCCCAGCAATTACACGTGGTAATGCGAGTGAACTTCCGTTAAGTGTATGGACTAATTCTTTTTTCTTGTCTTTATTTTTATATCTAATTTTTAAACGGTTTGCTTGAAAAGTTTCGAAATTTGAAACAGAAGAAATCTCTAACCAACGCTCTTGGGCTGTTGAATATAATTCAAAATCGTAGGTTAAAGCAGATGTAAAACCTAGGTCGCCTCCACATAACCTTAAAATACGATAAGGTAATTTAAGCTCTTTCAAAATGCCTTTGACGTGTTCAACCATTTCATCTAAAACTTTGTAAGAATTTTCAGGTTTTACAACATTAACGAGTTCAACTTTGTCAAATTGGTGCAGTCTGTTAAGGCCTCTAACGTGTGCACCATAGCTTCCTGCTTCTCTTCTAAAGCAAGGCGTATAAGTTGTCATTTGTATAGGTAGCTTTTTTTCTTCAAGCAAATCATTTCGGTAAATATTTGTCAACGGCACCTCAGAGGTTGGAATAAGGTATAGATCATCTCCAGTGACGTGATACATTTGCCCTTCTTTATCGGGCAATTGTCCAGTTCCGTAGCCAGATTCTTCGTTAACTAAAAGCGGAACTTGGAGTTCGCTGTAACCGGCTTCAGTGTTTTTATCAAGAAAATAACTAATTAAAGCTCTTTGTAAACGCGCACCTTTTCCTTTAAAAACAGGAAAACCAGCACCAGTAATTTTATTACCGAGTTCAAAATCAATTAAGTCATATTTTTTGGCTAACTCCCAGTGCGGAAGTGCTTTTTCAGACAATTCAGGAACTTCACCTTCTTTAAAAATCTCAACATTATCTTCTTCATCTTGACCAGCTGGAACAGAATCATGAGGAACGTTGGGCACTTGGTAAAGTAACTCTTGTAAATCTTCAGAAATTTTGCTCATTTGTTGAGACAACACTTTAGAATCATCTTTTAATTGAGTTGTTTTTTCTTTCAGTTGGTTAGCTTTTTCAGTTTCACCTTCTTTAAAAAGTTGACCGATTTGTTTGGACAAATTGTTAGATTGTGACAGAATTTCATCAAGTTGAACTTGCGTTGAACGTCTTTCTTCATCTAAGCGAAGAATATCGTCAAAAATTTCTTTAGCATCAAAATTTCTTTTTTTGAGCGCATCGCAATAAGCGTCTTTGTTGGCTTTAATGTTTTTAACTTCTAACATGTTTTGTCTATTAATTTCTAATAATGAATCGATAAACTTTGGTTTACCAAAAATTCTAGTCATGCAAATTTAGCAAATCGATATATATGGGCAATTATTTTGAAACTTATAAAAGCTTAATTTTGAAGCGATTTAAGATTGTAATTTATACACATTAACTATATTTGACATCTCTTAAAGAAAAAATTGTCTATGAGTTTAGGTTTTTTGAGCTCAAAAAAGTTATTTACAGTATCACTTGTTGTCGGCTTTTTTGTTATTATTAATTACGCGTTTTCAAGTCATCCTTCCCCAGGAAATAACAGCTTTACTGCTATACATACAGATGTAGATTCTATTGCAGTTGCAGATATTGCTAAACCTGTAAAATCTAAAATAAGTTATAAGAAAGAACTTGCTGTTGATATTGCTCGGGTTTCTGAAAAGCTGAAATCTAAAGCGAATCGGTTGAGGTTTAACGGCTCTTTACTAATCGCTTATAAAGACCAAATTATTTTTAACTCATCTTATGGATTTAAAGACCCGATTAATAAGACAGAAATAGATTCATCAACATCATTTGAGTTGGCTTCAGTAAGCAAACAGTACACTGCCGCGGCTATTATGAAGCTTTATGATGATAAATTAGTAAACCTGAACGAAAGCGTGACAACTTATTTATCAGGTTTTAAATTCCCTGAATTGACCGTTAAAGACTTATTGAAGCATAGATCTGGTTTATGGAATTATATGTATTTAACTGAAGCTTATTGGGAGAATGATGAAGCGCCAAATAATTTTGATGTTGTTAAACTTATCAATCAGCATCAAACGAGTTTGAGCTTTAGACCTGGTTCTAGATTTAGATATAGCAATACCAATTATGTGCTTTTAGCGGCTATTGTTGAAAGTGTTTCGGGAAATAAATTTGAAGATTATTTAGAAGAAGAATTCTTTAAACCGCTCAACATTAATGAAACTTATGTTGGACTTGAGAATAGAGATTTAGATAATGTAGCGAAGGCTTATCAAGCTTATGGACGTGGTTATGTTAAATTAGCGCCTAGTTTCCATAATGGAGCTGTTGGTGATAAAGGTGTTTATGCATCTGCTGATAACTTGTGGCGATGGTTTAAAGCAATTAAAAATGCAGAAATTTTAAAGCCAGAAACTGTTGATTTAATGTTCAACTCTGATGAGTTTGATTTTTACAAGTATGGCATTGGTTACCGCACTAAAAAAGATCAAGATAAAAGAATTATTTATCACAACGGTATATGGGATGGTTATAGAAATGGCTTAACATTTGTCCCTGATGAAGATTTAGTTGTGTTTACTTTAAGCAATACTCAAAACAGAAATAAACGTTACTTTCAAAGCTACGTGATTGATAAACTTGAGGACGTGATTAAAAATTACGAACTAACGACTGAAAAACTTGTTGAAGAAAAGATTTAATCAATTTTATTTTTTATTCAAAAATAATTCTACATTTGCTTAAGCAATGACAAATTTTACAATGACATATTATTACTATTCTTCAATTCTGAAATCCAGAGTCGGTAGGTAGTACAATAAATTTAAAAATATATTCACCAAATCCCGATTCATAACGAATCGGGATTTTTTTATTTACAATAGTTATGATACAAGACATGAACACTTACACAGCTGAAGATTTATGGGTTTGGAACAAACTCTTCCAGCGTCAATTAGAAAACATTCCAAACAAAGCAAGTGAGACATATCTTGAAGCGGTTGATGTGATGAAACCAGTTTTAAATGCGGATGAATTGCCAGATTTCAGCAAGCTAGGAGAGTGGTTTAAAGATTCAACTTCTTGGTCTTTAGAAGTTGTCCCAGGCTTGATAGAAGTCGAGGATTTCTTCAAACTCTTAGCTCAAAAGAAATTTTGTTCATCGACGTGGTTGCGCAGTAAAGACTCTTTAGATTATCTGGAAGAGCCTGATATGTTTCATGATATTTTTGGTCATGTTCCATTATTGAGTAATTCTATTTTTTCAGCTTTTATGCAAGAATTTGCACAATTAGGCTGTGATTTTATCAATGATAAAGAGAAAATAAAACAACTTCAACGCCTGTATTGGTTTACCATTGAGTTTGGTGTGATTAAAGAAAACGGAATCATCAAATCTTATGGTGCAGGAATCTTATCTTCTTTTGGAGAGACCAATCAAATTGCCGAGTTGAAAGCTAATTTTCATCCTTTTGAAATGGATACAATTTTGCAAAAAGAATTCAGAACTGATGTGATGCAGGAAGATTACTTTGTGATTGACTCTTATGAGCAATTATTCGTGAGTTTACAACAACTTAAAAAAGAATGGAAAGCTCAAGCAGTTTTGGCTTAATAAGAAAATCCCGACTTCCAAAATGAGGGAGTCGGGATTTCTAAGAATCAAATAATCATGAAAAATTATTTCCCATTCGGGTTTAAAATCATTTCTATTCTTTCAATCGCATCATTGATGTGATATTGAGTCATGGTGTCGCGTGTTCTTCTAGCAGCCGTTTTTAAATCACGTTGCAAAGTCACTAATTCACCTCTTACTAAAGCTCTGATGTCACTGTTTTCAACATCGATATTACTTCTACTGATGTAAGATCTGTATTTTGCAGGCAAACTTGATTGCTTTTCTGTCATCAATTCGCCCATGCGAGAAATATATACACGTTGTAGGTTACGACGCGCTCTTGATATTTCTTGTCCTCTTCTTAATTCTTTAAATAATGATGATCTTAAGTCTTCCATCATTTCGATAGGCGTGTAAGCATCATCATTCATTTCTTCATTTTCCATCATACGCGCAAAACGACCAAAATCTAATAAATTATTAATCGTGCGTTCTTGGTAAGATTTTAAACGATCTAAATGTCCGTCAGATTCTATTTTATTAAAAATCTCGTGATCTAATAGCCATTCAGGTGTTTCGAACAATTGCTTATCTAAAAATTGCATTGCGCGAACTTGCTTATCTCTTGGTGTGTGAACGTAAACCGCACCATCTTGATCGTAAGTTTTGTAATATTCATAAACACCACCAACATTAGCTGTCACATGTCCCATATAACGGTTAAATTGACTTAAAACTTGGTTGTACATTTGATCGAGATCATCATAGTTTTTACCATCTTCAGCAGTCCATTTTGTCAAATTAGGAAC
Organism: Psychroflexus sp. S27; assembly: GCF_002810405.1. Classification (NCBI taxonomy): domain Bacteria; kingdom Pseudomonadati; phylum Bacteroidota; class Flavobacteriia; order Flavobacteriales; family Flavobacteriaceae; genus Psychroflexus; species Psychroflexus sp. S27. The sequence continues at coordinate 119,807 of NZ_NEXQ01000008.1, forward strand.
AATTCTTTTAAGGTTTTTGATACCATATTCAGAAGCCAACATAGAATCATCACCTAAATCTTCTGTTTGTGAGCTAGGATCGATTAAGCCACCGATTTGTTGTTTCCCAAATCTATATTTTGGATCGCCAGCTTTCTCTAAAATCCATTGGTCAAGAATTTCTTTTTCTTCTTTTGCTGTTTTGCCTAAAATAGGACGGTAACCCCAGTTGATAGAATATTTATCATAAGGTCCAATGTTTGGCATTAAAGCAACATCTCCATCACCTGGTTGTGCGATATAGTTAAAACGAGCGTAATCCATAATTGATGGAGCAGTTCCGTACTTTTCAGTAAACTCAGGATCGCGTAAATCTTCAACTTTGTAAGCAACGCTACTTCCCATATTGTGTGGTAAACCTAAAGTATGACCAACTTCGTGTGAAGAAACAAAACGAATTAAACGTCCCATCACTTCATCATCAAAATTCATTTTTTGAGCATCAGGATTAATGGCTGCGGTTTGTATAAAGAACCAATTTTTAAGAAGCGTCATCACATTATGATACCAGTTGATATCACTTTCAATAATTTCTCCAGAACGTGGGTCGCTCACGTGGGGACCATTTGCGTTTGGAATTGGAGATGCTAAATAGCGTACAACTGAATAACGTGCATCTTCTGGGCTCCAATCAGGATCTTCTTCAACTGTAGGCGGATTTTTGGCAATTATAGCGTTTTTAAATCCTGCAGCTTCAAAAGCAACTTGCCAATCTTCAATACCTTGCTTGATGTATTTTCTCCATTTTTTAGGTGTCGCTCTGTCTATATAATAAACGATTTGTTTTTTAGGCTCAACGAGCTCACCATTTTTAAATTTCTCAATGTCTTCATCTTTTACTTCAAGCCTCCAACGATCAAGATACTCTACAGTTTTAGATTTATGATCTTCAAGACCGTAATCTGTTTGGCGACTTGTAAACCAGCCAACACGTTGGTCGAAATAGCGACGCTGCATTGGTTCTTTATCAAGTAAAATCATTGAGTTTGAAAACTCTAAACTAATTGAACCAGTGCTTGAATTTGATGGAGGTTTTCCTGCATTATATGTTTTGACGTGTCTAACTTCAATATTTTTCGGGTAACTTCTAATCGTATCTATGTAAGAATGTGACCCGTCTAAACGAGAAATTTTATAGTTACTTCGACGACTTTGCTGAAGACCAATTGCTTTAACGTCTTTGTTAAATAAATCAGTGACTTCAATAACAGTGTTGTTGTTAACTGAGTCTTTTTTGTAAGCTTCAACTTTAAAGCTGTAAAGGATAGGTTCGAAGTTAGAATTGACAACTGCTTCATGAACAGGAAGGGAGTCAGCTGCTGAAATTTCGTGAGAAACCACTCTTAAGTTCACGCGATCACCTTTCTTTTGCCAACGTAAAACTTGTTCGTTTTGCTTTCCGCCACCAAAACCAATGCCTTTGGCAGTTTTGGCAATACGTGTTACCATGAGCATTTCTCTATTGAAAAGAGAGTCAGGAATTTCATAGTAATATTTTTGGTCAATGTGATGAACCTTAAAAAGTCCATCATCAGTTTCTGCAGACTTTGTGATGACTTTGCTATAAGGTTTAGGGCTATCTTTTGATTTTTGTTGTTGAGTTGTGCCAGATTTGGCTTTCGCTTTTTTGCCTTCAAAAACAGAACAAGAGCCAATAGATAGCATCAATCCTGCGATTAAAGGAAAATAAAGTACCTTTTTGATCATGAGAGATATTTTATGATTTACTGTAAGACAAGATAAATCATAAAAAGTTTAAACTTCATTTCAAAAAATAATTAATGCAGATTTGATAAGGGCTTTATAAATAATGGATGTAACCGATTCCTAGCATAATCATCCAATCATTTCTGTCATTTCCAACACTTGGGTTTAAGCCATCAACCATATCGCTAAAGTATGTGTGCCATCTCGCTTCAAGGTTGAGTTCACCCATCCTAGAGACTTTATATTTAACGCCAGCCTGAAAATTTAAACTAAAGGTTGTTTGAGATTGACTTGAAATACGAGGATCTTCACCAGGTTTCCACAAAAAACTAGGCCAAGTGTTATCAGATGAACCTAATCTACCAGGTAAACTAGTTTCATTAGTTGGCGAGGCAAAAACAATGTTTGCGCCCAAACCTGCGTAAGGCATAATCTCGCCGACACTTCTTTCAAAGTCACGAATTTTACCGTAATACCATTCTAAACCTGTTCCTAATTCAATAACGCTGGCCTTACCAGTCATTGCTTTTAGTTTATATGCGTTGCTACTTTGGCTATTCACATATTTACCATAATGTTTTAAATTAGTTGAGTGATATAGAAATTGGTTTCTGACTTTAAAATGCTGATAAAAGTAGCTTCTGTTGCTTCCTGCGTAAGAAAAGTTGAGGTAATGATTAATGCCTACACCAAAACCAGTATTTCCAAAGTTTGTTTCTGAGTCTCCTTTTTCTCCATAATCACCTCTAAAACTTACAGGGCCAACAAAGATGCCGACTTCTTGGTTGATTTGAGCATTGATGTTGGACACTGTTAAAAAAGCGAAACAAATAAAAACTGCTTTTAATAGATTGGTTTTCATAGGGATGAGATTGTTTTATGCAAACATAAAAAACTTTATAAAGTTTAAAAATAAATTAAATAATTAAGTTTATGATTAAAAAAATTAAAAAACTATTAAATCAATTGATGTTTGGACTTATTATTTAATAAAAGTTGAGGAAAGATGCCTGAATATCTCCGTTTTAAGATCACGAGAAACTGCCAAATGTTCATTGAGTTTATCTTTCATGCGCAGGTGAGCATTAAGGAAAAAAACCTCACAACTTAAATCGTCACATTCAATAATACCTTCAGCTTCATGATCAAACTCAATAACTTTACCACTATATTCTTTTGTAATATCAGCAAGTTTTTCAACCTTTTCATGTAACTGATTGAGATCTTGATTGTTTTTATCTTTAACAACAGCTGATTCTAGAAACTTGACATAAAAATCAAGTTCCTCAACTAGAAAGTCAATTTCTGTTTTCCAGAGTTTAATATCGCGGTCAAGGTTAATACGTTGAATATCTTCATCATCGTAATGTTTTTCTATTTCGTTTGCCATCGCAATGTTTTTTTAAGATTGTTTTACATCTGTTATTTTAATAGTGTTTTCACCTGAAGGAAATTCCCAAGTGATTTCATCGCCTTTAGCATAACCGAAAAGTGCCAAGCCCATTGGCGCTAAAACAGAAATCTTATTGTTTTTAATATCGCTTTTTTCAGGTGTCACAACCTGATAAGTTTGATTTTTGCTAAAAGGTGTTTCAAAAGTAACAATTGAATTGAATCTAATCACATCTTTTGGCATTTCTTCTTCATTAACAACTTTTACTTTTTCAAGTTCAGCGTATAAATGAGAGATGGAGGCCTTGTATGATTTGTCATTGAGGTATCTGCTCATCGACATGATGCGCTTGAGTATATTTAGCTCATCTTCTTCTATAATAATAGTTTCGTATTTCATAATTTCTAAAATATATAAAAAGTATCAAGAATTATTAAAGATGAAATGGCGAGTTGAGAAACTCGCCATTGATCATGACACTTTTAAAAAGCTTGTATTTGTTTTTCTTCTTAAGGAAAGATACCTCTTTGTACGTAAGCTTCTTCAATACGCTTAATCGCAATAATGTAAGCTGCGGTTCTCCAATCAGTTTGATTTTTCTCAGCCGCTTCTTCCACTTTTTTAAATGTTAAAGATAACTTTTTAGTCAATCTTTCCATCACTTCTTCAAGTTGGTAAATCTCTCCACTTCTGTTTTGTAACCACTCAAAATAACTTGCAGTTACACCACCAGAGTTACATAAAATATCTGGAACAATTGTTACTCCATTTTTAAGCAATATCTTTTCACCATCATTTGTTGTTGGTCCGTTTGCACCTTCTGCAACAATTTTAGCTTTGATATCTCCAGCATTGTCAGCTGTAATCTGATTACCTAAAGCTGCTGGAATTAGAATATCACATTCTAATCCAAAGAATTTAGAAGGATCGATTTCCTCAGCACCATCAAAGTCTTTAATAGAACCTTTACGTGGCTTTGAATGATCAGCAAGATCATCAACGTTAATACCTTCTTTATTATATAAAGTTGCATGCGCATCTTGTACAGAAAGTAACTTAGCACCATCTTCAGTTAAGAAACGTGAAGCCCATTGACCAACGTTACCGAAACCTTGTAAGATAAATGTTTTACCATCAAGCTTTTCGCCTTTACTTTCTACCATAAGTTTAGTTGTCAGGTAAACGCCGTAACCTGTTGCACGGTCTCTGCCTTCAAGTCCACCAGCTCCTGTTGGTTTTCCAGTGACAACGTGTTGGTTTTTTGAACGATCTGCTGGCGGCTTCGTTTGCATATATGTATCAAGAATCCAAGCCATTGTTTGTGGATTCGTATTCACGTCTGGTGCAGGAATATCTTGCTCAGGTCCAATACTGTCGCCTAATGCAAAGGTAAATCTTCTTGTGATTCTCTCTAATTCTTCAATTGAGTGGTCTCTTGGATCAAGTTGTAAACCACCTTTTGCACCACCGTAAGGTAAACCTGCAAGTGAAGTTTTCCATGTCATCCACATTGCTAAAGCTTTAGCATCATCCACATCAATACTTGGGTGAAATCTCAAACCACCTTTGTATGGCCCTAAAGAATTATTATGCTGTACACGATATCCCGTAAAGATTTTCACCTCACCGTTATCCATTTTGACAGGGAAGTGAACAATAATCTCATTGTTGGTGATCGCAAGTATTTTTCTGATATTCTCATTAAGATCGATGCGATCGGCAACTTGATTAAATTGCTCCATCACATTATCATACATTGTTTTTGCTTTCATAAAAAAATGATTTGATTGAAATTATAATTGAAAATTATGAACTAAATTTAGTTAATGTATTCTAGACAAAAGTATTAAAGATTTTCTATTCAAGACTGATTTTTATCAATGAAAATACTTTTTATAATAATTGATGTTCAAATTATTAATGACATGTGCTTTTTTAGAAATACTCATCTTTAAACTTCATCATTCATGTAAATGTAAAGGAAGAATTATCGGCGAATGGTAAAAAATTATTAAAGTTTAGTAAATTTGACATCTTCATTAAGTATTTCAATATTGAGGTCAATGTGTCTCTTTCATAAATAATAATAAAGATACTTTTGAGTTTTAGTTTTATGAAAAAACAATTCAAGTTATCTATTTCTTTTATTTTACTCTTGTTTGTGACACACTCTCATGCGCAAGATTTTACGCAACAGTGGAATGGCTATTTCTCGTATTTTGATATCAGAGCAATGTCAACTTCTACTGATCGTGTCTATGCTGCCGCTGAAAATGCCTTTTTTTCTTATGATTTAAATTCCCAAACTGTTGAGAAATTTTCTTCAATACAAGGTTTGTCAGGTGAGGAAATATCAGCAATTTATCATTCAGATACTTATGCTTTAACTCTTGTGGGTTATGAAAATGGATTGATGCAAATTGTGATGGATAACAATCAGAAAGTTTTTACCGTGGTTGATATCAATAATAAGCAAACCATCTCGCCACCTCAAAAACGCATCAATCATTTTTACGAACATGAAGGGAAGGTACTGATTTCAACCAAATTTGGCATTGCAGTTTATGATTTAGAAAACTTAGAATTTGGAGATTCATTTTTTATAGGTGATAATGCTTCTGAACTCAATATAAAACAGACCACAGTTTTTAACGAAAATATATACGCAGCCACGCAAGGTGGCGGAATTCGCTATGCTGCTTTTGATGATCCTGATTTGGTTGATTATCAAATTTGGCAAAATATCGGCCAAGCCAATTGGCGCGCCATTGAGGTTTTTAATAATCAGCTTTATGCGCTGCAGAATTCTAATCGCTTATTTGAAATTAATGGGGCTTCACAAAACTTAGTTCAGTCTTACTCTGAAAAAGTTAATGACATTATCGCAAACCAAGATCGGTTAACAATTAGTTTAAAATCTAAAGTTGAAGTTCGCGATGCGAATTTTAATCTCGCTTTTTATGTTGATGGCTTTTCCGATGTTACATTAGATATTTCGACTGCTGTTTTTAAAGATGAAAATTTATTTATCGGTGATAAAAATTTAGGTGTTTTAAAAGTAAAAGAATCTAATCAGTCAGAATTTGAAAGTGTAAGTCCTGACGGTCCTATTCTAAATAGTGTTTTTGATTTAAAAGTGCTTCCTAATGAACTTTGGGTGGTTTATGGTGAGTATAATCAATTTTGGAATCCTTATCCATTAACAAAGCGTCGCGCAAGTCATTTTTTTGATGAAGAATGGTATAACTTTCAGTTTGACGAATTGGATAATGCACGTGAATTAAGTCATATTGCTGTTGATCCTCAAAACTCAAATCGTGTAATGATCAGCAGTTATTTTGATGGAATTTTAGAATTTAGTGATAATGAACTTCTCAATCACTACGATTCTCAAAATACGAATATGGAAGGCGTCCCAAGTAATTCAAATGATGTGAGAGTCGGCGCAAGTGTTTTTACGCAACAAGGCGATTTATATTTTACAAATTCGCAGTCTGTTAATCCTCTAAAGAAAATGAATGCTAACGGACAAGTTTCCATCATTGACGTATCTGATATTTATTTTGAAGCTTCTAAAAATGCAGTCGCTAAAATTGAAGCTGATAATTCTGGGAATGTTTACGCAGCAACTTATAAAAAAGGAATTATCGCTTATCAGCCTTCAACTAACACGCCTAAAATGATTAGCAGCGATGTGCAAGGTGTTGATTTTCCTGAAGTTTATTATGAAAATCCGCGGATCACTGCCCTAAAAACTGATTTAAGTTCGCGTTTATGGATAGGGACTTCTGATGGTTTACGCGTGATGTACAACCCGAGTTCTATTTTTGAAAACAATGCAAATGTTTCTGTTTCTCCAATTATTATTGAAGATGTTGACGGTTTAGCACAAGAGCTTTTGTTTAAACAATTTATCACAGATATCGCAGTTGATGGCGCAAATAATAAATGGATTTCAACCGCGGATGCAGGCATTGTTCAAGTCTCTGCAAATGGGCAAGATGTGCTCAATCAATTCACGGTAAGTAATTCGCCATTACCCACAAACTCTGTTAGTTCTGTCGATGCTGACCTAACCACAGGTATTGTTTATTTCGGCACATCAAGAGGTTTGGTATCTTTTAATAGCAAAATTACTGGCGGACAAGATGATTTAGAAAATGTGCGCGCCTACCCAAATCCTGTGCGACCTGGGTTTAATGGTCGGGTGACAATTGATGGATTAACGGATAGAGCGAATGTGAAAATCACAGATATTTCAGGTAATTTGGTTTATGAAGAAACTGTTAGCGGCGGTAGTGTGCAATGGGATACACGCGCTTTTGGCAAGCATAAAGTGTCTTCTGGCGTTTACTTGGTTTTGATTACAGGCGCAGATCAAAAAGAGACGCAAATTGCAAAAATCATGATTATCAGATGACGCCTGTTAAAACAAACGCCATCGTTTTATCTAGCGTGAAATATGGCGAAGCCGACTTGATTGTGACTTGCTTTACTAAAGAAGTTGGTTTGGTTTCATTCTTTATGCGTGGCATTCGTAAATCGAAACGTGGGAAATTTAAAAGTTCTTTTTTTCAAAGTTTGAGTTGTCTTGATTTAGATTTTATGCACCGAGACCAAAAGAATTTGCAATTTTTGAAAGATGCTAAAGTAGCGATGCCTTATAAAAGTTTACATCAAAATATTTATAAATCCTGTATGGCCATGTTTTTGGCTGAGGTTTTAAAGGCTTGTATTAAAGAGGAAGAAAGAAATTTAGAACTTTATTTATTTATTGAAAATGCATTGATAGCTTTAGATGATGCTGAAAAATTCTCAGATTTTCATTTGCTTTTTATGGTTGAACTCACGCGTTTTCTAGGTTTTTATCCTGAAATGAATCATCAAAACTTAGCTTACTTCAATATGATTGAAGGTCGCTTTGAAGTTGAAGATTCTTCGATTTATACAGTTCAAAATTCAAATGTTGACATTCTTGAACAGATTTTAAATCAACCGAAAACAGATTTATTTCAAAATTTAGCTTTAAATCAAAAAAAGAGACAAGATTTTCTCGACTTTATCATTTATTACTACGAGTTGCATTTGCAGTCTTTTTACAAACCAAAATCCAAAGAAATTTTAGAGCAACTTTTTTAAATATAAAGCATAAAAAAATCCATTTTCAACAAGATGTCGAAAACGGATTTAGATATCAATTTGCAAAAAATAAAATTACGCTCAATTTTTTATTCTGTCGCTAAGTCTACTTTGTGATTTAATAGTTCAACATTAAAACTAATTTTAGCATTCAATGCTTTAAAAACTTTTAAAATAGTTTCAAACCTGGCGTCAGTTAAGTTATTTTCTATTTTTGAAATTTGAGCTTTTTTCACGCCTATCAATTCGCCAAGTTGAGTTTGAGTTAATTGTCGTTCTTTTCGAGCTTGTTTGATGGCTTCACCAATTAAATCAAGACGTAATTCATTTTCATAAATATCTCTTTCTTTAGTTCCTTTTTTTCCAAGATATTTATCCTTGACTTCATCAAGCGTATATGTCTTCATGATTTCTTGTTTTTACTGTTAAAGTATCTATTCATCAATTCAGTTGCTTTTTCAATTTCTTTTTTTGGTGTTTTCTGAGTCTTTTTTACAATTCCGTGAGTTGCAATTACAAATGTTACTTTGTTATTTGTTTTGTCCCAAAAAGCAAATAACCTGTATTGTTTTTTATTATATAAAGTTCTAAATTCACAAATATCAGATGTCAATTTTTTAAATAAAGTGTTATCTCTTTTGACTTTAGCTTTATCAATATTGAAAAGAATTTTCTGTCGAGCTTTTTCATCAATTCCATCTAAGAATTCAAAAACCTCTTTAAGAAACTCAACTTTAAATTTTTCTGTCATACAGATAATTATTGACTACAAAGATAAATGTTTCCTTAATAGTAAACAAATTACTTTTTTAATTAAAAAAATCCGTTTTTAACAAGATGTCAAAAACGGATTTTAAATTCCAATAAAAATGTTTTTACACTAAAGCGATAAACAAACCTTCGTCAGTTTTATCAATATTAATCAATGATTTTTTACGAAGAGATTTTGTGGTTTTATCCCATTTTTTGTTGCTTAAACCTGATTCGCTTTTAACGGCTTCAAGCTCTTGTGGTGATTCTTTTTTCAAGATATCAATCACAGCTTTTTCTTCATCGTTAAGCTCCACTTTTTTCTTTTCTGGTTTCATCTGTGGGAAGAAAAGCACTTCTTGAATAGACGGATTATTTGTCATAAACATCACAAGTCTGTCTATACCAATACCAAGTCCTGATGTTGGTGGCATGCCGTATTCAAGCGCACGTAAAAAGTCGTGATCAATAAATTCTGTTGCCTCATCGTCACCTTTTTGAGCCAATTTCATTTGGTCTTTAAAACGCTCGCGCTGATCAATCGGGTCGTTCAACTCAGAATATGCATTTGCGATTTCTTTTCCACAAACCATCAACTCAAATCGCTCGGTTAATTCTGGATTGTCGCGATGCTCTTTACTCAGCGGACTCATTTCTTTTGGATAATCTGTAATGAAAGTTGGTTGTATGAAATGCGGTTCACACTTTTCTCCAAAAATCTCATCGATGAGTTTTCCTTTTCCCATGGTATCGTCAACCTCAAGTCCCATTTGGATTGCGGCTTGACGAAGTTCATCTTCAGATTTTCCTGTAATGTCAAAATCAGTGTATTGTTTAATCGCATCTGTCATCGTGATGCGTTTATAAGGCGCTTTAAAATCGATGTTGTGTTCTTTAAACTGGGCTTTGGTTTCACCATTAACAGCAATCGCACAATGCTCGATTAATTTTTCAGTAAAATCCATCATCCAGTTGTAATCCTTGTAAGCCACATAAATTTCCATGGCCGTAAATTCAGGATTGTGGGTTCTGTCCATGCCTTCATTTCTAAAGTTTTTAGAAAACTCATAAACACCATCAAATCCGCCAACTATTAATCTTTTTAGATACAATTCATTCGCAATTCTGAGATATAAAGGAATATCCAGAGCGTTGTGATGCGTTACAAAAGGTCGTGCCGCGGCGCCACCAGGAATGGATTGTAAAATTGGTGTTTCAACTTCCATATAACCTTTGTCGTTAAAGAAGTTTCGCATGGCAGTAAAAAGCTTTGTGCGTTTAATAAAAATGTCTTTCACATCATTATTAACAATCAAATCGGCATAGCGCTGGCGATAGCGTTGTTCAGGATCATGAAAACCATCGTATTCATTTCCTTCTTTATCTTTTTTAGGAAGAGGTAAAGGTTTTAAAGCTTTGCTTAAAAGTGTAAAATCTTTGACCATCACAGTTTTTTCGCCAACTTGTGTGGTAAAAAGTTCACCTTCAATCCCGATGAAATCACCGATATCAAGCAATTTTTTATAAATGTCGTTGTATAATGATTTATCTTCATCAGGGCAAATTTCATCTCTGTTGAAGTAAACTTGAATGCGACCCTCAGCATCTTGAAGTTCAGCAAATGACGCTTTTCCTTGAATACGTCTTGACATTAAACGGCCAGCGATCACCACCTTTTTTCCTTCTTCAAAATCGGTTTTAATCTTTTCTGAAGTGTGCGTGTATTTAAACTCCTCAGCAGGATAAGGGTTGATGTTTTTCTGGCGTAAAGCTTTTAGCTTATCGCGACGAATCTGTTCTTGTTCTGTCAATTGCATTACTCAAAATTTTAAGGCGCAAAGATACGTAGATTTCGCTAAAAATCAAGCTTTAACAAGTTTCATCGTTATAGAGAACTTAGTTTCACGACTTGAGTTCTAATTTACTAAAATTCGACCTTATCACTTTGCTAGTTAGGAAGTAGTAATTTAATTTTATAAACAGTTTTCATTTTTCAAAAGCGAAGCTCTTATATTTGCTAAAAATAGCGTTTATGAAAGTTTTACATCTCGATGAGAATCATCCTGCATTAGCTGAAGGTTTAGCTCAACTCGGTTTTAAAAACCACATGGATTATAAAAGCTCCAAAACAGAGATTGAAGCCAAAATACAAGATTATCAAGGCTTGATTATTCGTAGTCGGTTTCCTTTAGATGCTACTATTTTACAAAAAGCTACACAACTCAAATTTATTGGTCGTGTTGGCGCTGGTTTAGAAAACATAGATCTTTCTGCGGCGGCAGAGCTCGGTATTGAATGTTTTAATGCGCCAGAAGGCAATAGAAATGCAGTGGGTGAACACAGTTTGGGTTTGCTTTTAAATTTATTTAATCGCATCAGGATTTCAGATCAAGAGGTGAGGCAAGGAGTTTGGAAACGCGAAGCTAATAGAGGTTTAGAAATTGAAGGAAAAACCATCGGTCTCATCGGTTATGGCAATATGGGAAAAGCTTTTGCAAAAGTCCTCAGCGGTTTTGATTGTGAAGTGATTTTTTATGATCTCAAAAAAGATATCGCTGATGAGAACGCTACACAAGTTGAGCTCCAAACTTTACAAGAAAATGCTGATGTGTTGAGTTTGCATACCCCATTGACTGAGCTGACTAAAAACATCGTAAATGTTGAATTTATCGCTGCTTTTAAGAAGAATTTTTGGCTTATCAATACAGCAAGAGGAAAATCTGTTGTCACTAAAGATTTGGTTGAGGCTTTAAAATCAGGAAAGATTTTAGGAGCAGGATTAGATGTTTTAGAATTTGAAAAATCATCTTTTGAAAATTTCTTTACAGAGCAAGAACTTCCAGAAGATTTTAAATATCTCACGCAATCACAGCAAGTGATTTTGACACCACATATTGCAGGGTGGACGCAAGAAAGCAAATACAAACTCGCTCAAACCATTGTTAATAAAGTGGCGAATCACTTCAAGAAGTCAACATCATAAAATTTAAATTTTTAGCTTACATTTGCAGGTAAATTTTAAAAAATGAGCTTAAAAAAAGCAGGCTTTATCATTATTTTGATCCTTCTGGTTGATCAGATTTCAAAAATCTATATCAAAACAAATTTTCAATTGGGTGAAGTTATTGAAGTTTTTTCATGGTTTAAAATTTTATTTATCGAAAACGAAGGCATGGCTTGGGGCGCAAAAATCCCTGGCACACATGGTAAATTGATTCTGACAGTTTTTAGACTTGTTGCTATTGTTGGTATTGGCTACTGGTTGTGGAGTTCTGTGCAAAAGAAAGCGCCAAAAGTTTTGCTTTGGGCCATTGCACTTATTTTTGCTGGTGCTTTAGGTAATATCATCGACTCCGTTTTTTATGGTGTGATTTTTAATGATAGCTACGGTCAAGTGGCGACTCTTTTTGCTGAAGAACCTTATGGCGAATGGTTAAAGGGAAAAGTGGTTGATATGCTTTATTTCCCACTTTATGATGGTATTCTGCCAAACTGGATTCCGATTTGGGGTGGCGAGCGTTTTGTGTTTTTTGAGCCTGTTTTTAATATCGCCGATATGGCAATTAGTACAGGTTTTGGTTTGCTGTTGGTTTTTAATAAAAAAGCTTTTCCAAAGACAGAAAAATCATCTAAGAAGTAATTCCGACTAGCTTAATAATTTATTTCACAACAAGCTGAACCGTTTCTCTGGTGTATTGTTTTAGCAAGATGTCTTTATCTTTTTCTATTGATTTGAGCGCAGCATCATCAAAATGTCTGATGGTGTATAAAGACACATTTTTGTTATAAGTGACTTTAAATTTAGCTTTCAAAATAGAAATGAGTTCATCAATGGTGTTGAATTTATTATTCACACAAACAGAGAAGCTAATCGCAGAATTTTGAATTAAATCAACTTTTATTTGATATTTGTCAAACAGTGCAAAAATTTCAGCGATATTTTTTTCGACGAAAAAAGAAAAATCTAAACTCGCCAAAGAGAGTAAAATCAAATCATTTTTGACAATAAAACAAGGTGTTTTCGGAATCAGTTTTTCACCTTTCATCACACAAGTTCCTTTTCCTTCAGGATTTGAAAAAGCTTTAACAAATAGAGGAATTTCCTTTCTTTGAAGTGGTTGCAAAGTTTTCGGATGAATCACAGAAGCGCCGTAAAAAGCGAGTTCGATGGCTTCTTCATAAGAAATTTGATCGAGCAAGGTTGTGTTTTCAAAAACACGCGGATCGCCATTAAGCACGCCAGGCACATCTTTCCAAATGGTTAAAGATTCTGCATTGAGGCAATATGCAAAAATAGCAGCCGAGTAATCACTGCCTTCTCTGCCTAAAGTCGTTGTAAAATTATCATGATCAGAGGCGATGAAACCTTGAGAAATATTGAGCAAATCAGTATTGATGTAACTCGTTATGTTTTGCTGAGTTTCTTCCCAATTTACTTCAGCATCACGGAAATCTTCATTGGTTTTAATTAAATTTCGGCAATCGTGCCAGGTATTCGTACAGCCAATTTCATTAAGATATTCACTTACAATTGTTGAACTTACAAGCTCGCCTAAACACACGATTTGGTCATAGACATAATCATAATTAGGTGACTTATTGTGTTCTAAAAAAACAGCTAAATTTTCAAAAAAAGAATCGATTTTTTGATAAACAGGATGCGAAGTTGAGCTAAACAATTCTTGGCAAATATCGAGATGAAAAGTTTTAAGATCGCTGATTGCAAGAGCTAAATCTTTGTCTTTTTTAAAATACAAATCAATAATGTATTCCAGTGCGTTTGTGGTTTTTGCCATGGCAGAAATCACCAGCATTTTTCGAGATGTGCCAGTGGTTTTTAAAACCTCAACAAGATTCTTAACTGCTTCAGCATCTTTAACCGAAGCGCCACCAAATTTGTAAATCTCCATGATTAAGCTTTAAAATTTCTGATTTCATTTTCGTTCAGCTGAACTGTTCGCCATTCTTTATGGACAATCGCCCCATAATTTTCATAAAACTTAATCGCACTTTTATTCCAATCTAAAACCACCCATTCCACACGTTTAGTTTCGTGACGCTGTGCGTACATAATCACAGCTTCCAGAAGTGATTTTCCTATGCCTTCACCACGGTGTTGCTCTTTAACAATCAAATCTTCAAGATGTATAGTTTCACCTTTCCAAGTTGAAAAACGTGGATAAAACAAAGCCATACCTACAATTTCATCATCCGTTTCAGCTACAAAACATTTAAAAAGTGCATGCTCGCTAAAGCCATATTTCTCAAGATGACCGACAGTCACTTCAACAGCATTTGGTTCTTTTTCAAAAGCTGCGAGCTCATTGATCAATTCTAAAACAGCTGGCATATCAGATTTTTTGGCAAGTCGAATTTTAAATTCCATGGCATAAGATTTTATACAAAAATAAAAGACTTCAATAAATAGCTTTCTTTATGAGACGTTAAATAAGCTTTTTTTCTATTTTTGTGCAAATCACAACATTTGTCTCATGACACCTAATACCAATCAAACTCTAGGCGAGTTTATTATCGAACACGAAAAAGCTTTTAAATATACCTCAGGTGAGCTTTCAAGGCTGATCAACTCCATTCGTTTAGCTGCTAAAGTTGTTAACCACGAAGTGAACAAAGCAGGACTTGTCGATATTACCGGAAAAGCTGGTGATACTAATATTCAAGGCGAAGATCAGCAAAAACTTGATGTTTACGCTAATAATCGTTTTATAGAAACTTTAATTAATCGCGAAATCGTTTGCGGAATTGCTTCTGAAGAAAACGATGATTATATCACCATTCAAGGTCAAAATAAAGCGCACGACAATAAATATGTTGTGCTCATGGATCCGCTTGATGGTAGCTCAAATATTGATGTGAACGTTTCTGTCGGAACAATTTTTTCTATTTATAGGAGAAAATCTCCAATAGGAGAACCTGTTGAAATTGATGATTTTCTACAACCAGGCAATCAGCAAGTCGCGGCAGGCTACATCATTTACGGAACATCAACAATGTTGGTTTACACCACAGGTCATGGTGTTAATGGATTTACGTTAAATCCAGCCATTGGAACTTATTATTTATCACATCCAGATATGAAGTTTCCAGATGATGGTAATATTTACTCCATCAATGAAGGGAATTATGTGCATTTTCCGCAAGGCGTCAAAGATTATATCAAATATTGCCAAGAAGAATGCGAGGAAGAAAACAGACCTTATACATCACGCTACATCGGAAGTTTAGTTTCTGATTTTCATAGAAATATGATTAAAGGCGGAATCTATATGTATCCTAATACCGCAAAGGCAAAAAATGGGAAGTTGCGTTTACTTTATGAATGTAATCCAATGGCATTTATTGCAGAGCAAGCAGGTGGAGAAGCCTCTGATGGTTATCAACGTATTTTAGATATCAATCCGACTGAGCTGCATCAACGCGTTCCTTTTTTCTGTGGTAGCAAAAAGATGGTTGAAAAAGCAGAAGAATTTATGGCAAAAGCCAAATCGAAGTAACTATTTAAATTAATAAAAAACTCATATAAAAAAAGCCACGATGTAAGAATATCGTGGCTTTTTTGAATAGATAAACAATCGATTAAAGCGATTGTCACTTAAATTATCTTAAGTTTTATCACTGACCCATTCATATTCCATATAAAGAATAACATTTGCCCATTCTCCTTCTGGAGTGTAAAACTCTTTTTCTAAAGTCAAATAAATGACTCTGTTTTCCCATGAAAAATCAATAAGCTTCGCTTGGAATTCTAGCATAAAGTCTTCCTCATATTGATTAGGCACCAGTGTTACACTTTCATTTTGAGAATCAATGTTTAATTCTCTGAAAACACCTTTATGCCTCAAACAATTGGTGTAGTTTTCATAATTGTTATAATGATCGGAATAGGGAATATCAAAATCTAAAGATTGAATATTTCTATCAATTATGGTTGCCCAGTATGATTCTAAGTGCTTTGACATATTACAATATTCAACTTCTTGAAAAAGATTGGTACCTTCAATGCCATCACCATTCAAATCAATTGGGTTTTCAAGATAGGCTGCTTTGAGTTCGTATCTTCCCAACAATTCATCCAGATATTCTTGATTCTCAACAGGACTATTGTCATCATCTAAAGAGCATGAAAAAGAAACAAAAGCAAGTAATATTATAACAAGATTTTTCATGATTTCAGATTAGTATTTTGCTCATTTTTATTTAAATGGTTGATAAATTTACAAAAAATCAATAAAAATCTCATATAAAAAAGCCACGACGTCAAAATACCATGGCTTTTCTAAATATATAAACAATTGACTAAAACAATCCTGTAATTACGCCGTCCTTATCAATATCTATTTTTTCAGATGCTGGGTGAGCTGGTAAACCAGGCATACGCATCATGGTTCCTGTAATTGGAATTAAGAAACCTGCGCCTGCAGCGATTTCTATTTCTCTAACGGTAATTGTAAAATCTTTTGGTCGACCGATTTTCTTAGCATCATCAGTCAATGACTTTTGCGTTTTTGCCATACAAATCGGCAATCTATCCAAATGTAAATCCGTAATTGTTCTTAAATCTTTTTTAGCTTTGGCTGTGTATTCAACTGCTGTAGCACCATAAATTTCTTTAGCAATGGTCAAGATTTTTTCTTCAACAGGTCTTTCCCACTTATATAAAGCTTCGAAATTGGTTTTGTTTTCTTCAACAATTTCAGTCACAGCTTTGGCAAGATCAATTGCGCCCTCGCCACCTTTTGCCCATACATCAGCAACGGCGACTTTATAGCCGTTTTCTTTGGCAAAATCTTCTATAACTTTAATTTCCGCGTCAGTATCAGTTTTAAATCTGTTGATGGCAATCACAGGTTTAAGTTTAAATTTTAAAACATTTTCAAGATGCTTTTCTAAGTTTGGTAAACCTTTCCGTAAAGCTTCTAAATTTTCAAAAGTTAACTCTTTTAAGTGAGCGCCACCATGATATTTGAGTGCACGAATTGTTGCTGTTAAGACAACAACTTTAGGTTTTAAATCAGCACTTTGACATTTGATATCCAGAAATTTTTCACCACCCAAATCAAAACCAAAACCAGCTTCAGTGACTGTGTAATCTGCTAAACTCATTCCCATTTTTGTCGCCATTACCGTATTGGTGCCTTGCGCAATATTGGCAAAAGGACCTCCGTGAATAATCACAGGATTTCCCTCAAGTGTTTGAACGAGATTGGGTTTTAAAGCATCTTTTAAAAGTGCAGCCATAGCGCCTTCAGCTTTGAGGTATTTGGCATAAATTGGTTTTTTATCGTAAGTATAACCCACAAAAATATTTCCTAAACGTTTTTTGAGGTCTTCAAGATCTTTTGCTAAACATAAAATTGCCATCACCTCAGAAGCAGCCGTGATGTCAAAACCAGTTTCTCTTGGAATTCCCATCGTGCTTCCGCCTAAACCAACAATGACTTGTCTTAAAGAACGATCGTTAACATCAAGCACACGTTTCCATTTGACGGTACGCGGATCTATATTTAAAGAATAAGTTTTGCTTTGAATATTGTTATCAATAATTGCAGCTAAAAGGTTGTGTGCTTTTTCAATCGCAGCAAAATCTCCTGTGAAGTGCAAGTTGATATCTTCCATTGGCAGCACTTGTGAATAACCGCCGCCAGTTGCGCCACCTTTAATTCCGAAAACGGGACCCAATGAGGGCTCACGTAAAACGGCAATTGCTTTTTTCTTGATCTTGGCCAAGCCTTCAGTTAAGCCGATGGAAATCGTGGTTTTTCCTTCACCTGCTG
Organism: Psychroflexus sp. S27; assembly: GCF_002810405.1. NCBI lineage: Bacteria > Pseudomonadati > Bacteroidota > Flavobacteriia > Flavobacteriales > Flavobacteriaceae > Psychroflexus > Psychroflexus sp. S27. The sequence goes on from NZ_NEXQ01000008.1 coordinate 137,630, forward strand.
GTGTTGGCGATACAGCACTGACAAGAATAAGGTTGCTTTTGCTCACTTTTTTCTCATCGATTAGTGTGTGCGGAAGTTTGGCTTTGTACTTGCCGTAAAGTTCTAAATCATCAAAAGGGATGTTTACTTTTTTAGCAATTTCAGCAATTTGCTTTGGTTGAACGGATTTTGCAATATCTAAATCTGTCATATCATTTAAATTAAAGCCTAAAAATATGAACAGAATCTCGTTTTTTGACTGATTTCTATCATGTTATCAGGTATTAAACAAATTGAAAGATGTGTTTTTCATGAAAACAAACGACATAAAAAAAGCGAGAACTTTCATCCTCGCTTTTATTGTTTTCTATAGATTATTAAAAACTATTTTTCTGCATCTTTTCTTAAAACATCATGCAAATAAAGGAAATGCGCAGCCAAGACGTCATCATTGTTTTTCTGCTTTTTCTTAAGATCTTTTCTTAAATCTTTTTTCTGTTTTGCAACATAAGCTTTTGCTTCAGCAGCTAATTTTTTGTTTTCACTCAAATCGATCAAATGATTAACGAATGCCGCTTGCAATTGGCGCTCTGCTAGATCAGGCTTTTTCATGTCCATGATGTCTTTTGATAAAGTCTTCATCAACTTCATGACATTTAATCCTTTACCAGATAAAGTTGCATTGCTGTTGAGCATCGCATTGAGTTTTGAAGTACTTAAAAGGCGTTTTAATAAAGATGTATTGATCCCTACAACACGATTTAAAGTGCCTCGACTTGAAAATTTAGAAACCAACTCTTCTGGCATTAGCCAATTCTGTGTTGTCCACACATTTTCTTTTAAAAATGCAAGAGCTTGAAGCTGCTCTTCTTCACTCACAACTTTGTAAGGTGTCCCGTCCTGACCTTTGTTTAATAATGTTTCATGAACACCGCCAATCATTGATGAAACATGATAAACGTAACGTCTGTAAACCGACAGAAGTTCACCGTATAATTCTTCTAACTCATCATAATTTTCTCCTTCAGGTGTTGTCCATTTATCAAGGTTTTGAGCGACAATTTTTAGATTTGATAATCCGTAAGAACTGGCTTTGATAGGGTCGTCACCAATATTTTCAGTTTGAGAATCTGGATCATTATTTCTGCCGCCAAACATGTATATTTTCTGTGTACTTTTTTCATCAACCATTGCTTTTAAAATAGTTTTGATTTCTTCTGGCGTTTTTTTATCAAAATATCTGTAACCCCAATCAATAGTGTACATATCATATTCGCCAAGTTTTCTGATAAAACGAATATTTTCATCGCCAGGTTGTGCCACATAATTATAGCGTGCATAATCCATAATACTTGCTGCGATACCCTTTTTCTGAGTAAATTTTCCAGAGCGTAAAGAATCTACAGGATAAGCAGAACTCGCCTTCATGTTGTGAGGTAAACCAAGTGCATGACCGATTTCGTGAGAAATAACACGGCGCATCATTTCGCCGATTTCTTCTTCAGGAGTATCCAGAGTTCTTGCTTTAGGATTGGCAGCGCCAGTTTCTAATAAATAACGGTTTCGGTAAGAACGTAAATGGTTATGATACCAAATGATATCACTCTCAATAATTTCACCAGTTCTTGGGTCAGCAACGCTTGGGCCAACTGCATTTCGCGTGGTTGATGCGACATATCTGACAGTTGAATAGCGGACATCTTCAGGACTAAAGTCAGGATCTTCTTCTTTAGTTGGCGCAACTTTAGCGATAATCGCATTTTTAAAACCGATTTTATTAAAGGCTTTATTCCAGTCTTCAATGCCTTTGATGAACTAAGGAATCCATTTTGTAGGTGTAGCCGGGTCTAAATAATAAACAATAGGTTTGACAGGCTCAACAAGCTCGCCACTTGCATAAGCTTTTTTGTCTTTTGGTTCAAGTCTCCAACGTTTCGCAATTGTGTAGGAATCAGATTTGAGTTTATTAGAGCTATAATTGTATTTCTTTAAAGAAAACCATCCGACACGTGGATCTGTATAACGAACGGGCATCAAATCTTCAGGCAATTCAATGATTGAGTGATTGATCTGAAATGTGAAAGTATTTGTTGAATTACCTCGTGGTGGCTTATTCACTTTATAAGTTAACGTATGAATGATTTCGGTATTTTTAGGAAAAGATTTTACTTCATCAATTCGGCTTCTTGATTTATCAACACCGCTGATTTTATATTCCTTTTTTTGTCTTTCACCAATGATGTTAAATGAAGGAGAATCGTCATTATAAAATTTTGAAACATCAATGATAAAACTATTGTTAGCTTCTTTTTCAATTTTAAAACTCGCTAATATCGGATTGAGATTATTTTGTTGGACGCTAAGTAAAATCGGATCATCATCAGCAGCAACATTGGTTGTCGAAACCTGAATGATGTCAATCTTATTTCCATTTTTTTGAAAATGAATCATCTGTTCAGCTGTTTTTGAACCTGCATTTCTGTAAGCAGAATAATTTGCAGGTAGTTGACGCAAACGCGTCACCATTAATAAATCTTTATTAAGTAGATGATCTGGAATTTCAAAAAACAGCTCACTGTTCTCACCAAAATAAGTGGTGATCATACCTTTTTGAGAGCTAAGTTTTTCAAGTTTTTTGTCAAATTTATCAGAAGAATCTGATGAGTCATCCTGTGCATAAATAGTTCCGAAAAATAGAACAAATGCTAAAGTTAATAAGCGCATAAATTTAGTTTTACTTTTAGATTTATAATTCGATGAAAAGTTTAATCAGAAGTATAAAGTCTTGCGGATTCTCGATTAATAGGGATAAATTCTTATTTTCGTGCAGACCAAAATCTTATCTTATGAAAGGCATTATTTTAGCCGGCGGCTCAGGCACGCGCTTACATCCTTTAACGCATGCGGTTTCAAAACAACTTTTACCCGTTTATGATAAACCGATGATTTATTATCCATTATCCGTATTGATGTTGGCTAATATTCGTGAAGTTTTGATTATTTCAACACCAAAAGATTTGCCAAATTTCAAACACCTATTAGGTAATGGGAGTGATATCGGAATGAAGCTTTCATATGCAGAACAAGCAGAACCTAAAGGCTTAGCAGAAGCTTTTGTGATTGGTGAAGATTTTATTGGAAATGATGATGTTTGCTTGATTTTGGGTGACAATATTTTCTACGGCGCTGGTTTATCAGGCATTTTAGCTGATGCAAAACAAAAAGTTGAAAATAGTGATGAGGCCGTTATTTTTGGCTATCATGTTGACAACCCGAGACGTTACGGTGTTGCAGAGATTAACGACAGAGGAGAGGTTTTAAGTATTGAAGAAAAACCAGAGCATCCGAAAGGAAATCATGCTGTTGTCGGCTTATATTTTTATCCAAATTCCGTGATTGAAGTTGCCAAAAAAGTTAAACCTTCACATCGAGGTGAACTTGAAATTACTTCAGTCAATGCTGCTTATCTAGATCAACAAAAGTTGAAGTTACAGGCGCTTAATCGTGGTTTTGCTTGGCTTGATACAGGCACGCATGAAGCTTTAACGGAAGCAACAGAATTTATTAAAGCACTTGAAAAAAGAACAGGTTTAAAAATTTCTTGTCTAGAAGAAATTGCTTTATCTAAAAAATGGATTTCTAAAGCGGAACTCAAATCTCAGATTGATGGTAAAAAGGGAGATTATTACGGATACCTTCAACGTTTGATGGATTAAATTTTAAAAATAAAAAAAGCCGGTTATGATTAATATCAAACCGACTTTTTTCGCCTAACACGGCTGAACTTAACTCTTAATGTTCATGATGATCGTGATCATGTTCGCCAATTATAATATCGACGTAAGCTTCAGATTGATTTCCAGAGCTATCCAATACGATAATTCCAAAATGATAATTACCCTGAGTAATACCTGTCGGAATGTTTATTTCATCTTCTACTAAAAAACTTTGTGGTGAGTTTTCTAAAGTGATGTTTTCGTTGTACTCCCAATCTTCACTCATTGTAACAACACCATGCGTGTGACCATCTGCATTATGATGAATATTTAGACGATATGCTGCTAACGCGACATTATCTTCTAACTCAATATTGAGCATAATTTTTTCGCCAAGATCAAAATGTTGTTCTTGCTGAGGGACATTAACTGTAATTGTAGGCACTTCATTGTCAAGTGCATTATCGTCATCACTGCTACAAGCGGTGAATAATATGGCGATACTTAAAACGATTGATTGATATATGTATTTTTTCATTTTTTATTGAATTTAAATTTTTATAATTGATTTTATTTAATAAAGTTGAGTTATTGTTAAGTTGAGGGTGGTGCTCTGAGTTGATATGCTTCATATTTTTTCTTTTTATAAAAATCAAGTTTTTTGAATAGATTTTTACTAACTAATTCCATTGGTAAATTGCAATCAACAGAATTATAAAAAACGAGGTACAAATGTTTTGAGATATTAAAGTCTGAACATTGATGACCTAACGTTTTATCAATAACTTGAGAAGTCACAGAATGTTGATCTGCATCAAATTCGTGTTCAATCCAAATAAAGTGACCTGTAAATACAATTTGCATCCATACCATTAAGGCGGTAAAAGCAAATGATATATGTTTAGTGATATCTAACATTAAATGATAGGTATTCTAAAATTCACTTGAATATTTCTTCCAAATTCTGGTATTTCTAAATTTCTGTAAAAACTCGTGTGTTTGTAATATTTTGTATCAAAAAGATTTGTAACACTAAGGTTTACATCCATTTCGAAATTCTTGATTTTCAAAGTTGATTTTGCACCAAGTCCAAAAACTTCATAACCAGGTGTTACTTTCTCACCTTGCGCAATTCTGTCTTGCTTCATCGCGATAGTCGAATTGACATAAACTTCAGTTTTAGAGAAACTTTGACTTTCTTTGAAAATCTGCTGCCCAACTTCTAAAAACAAGTTGTTTGCAGGTGTAAAAGGCAAAGGATATTCGCTGCTGCCTGAATCTGTGATTTGCTGATTTCGGATATATTCACCCACAGCTAAAGTGCGCAAACCAAAATCGAAATTTTTTTCAAGCATCAATTCAACACCACTTAACAAAGCTTCAGATTGTTCATAACTATAAATCTGACCTGAATGCGGTAAAATTGAAAATTCTAAAGTTGGTTTTAAAAAAATATAATTGCTGAAATAGTAAGCATACGGACTCAATTTGGCGATAAAATCATCTGTTTTATATTCTAAATCTAAATCGATGACATAAGATTTTTCGGCGTCAAGATTTTTATTTCCTCTTTCATGTCTGAATGAACCATGATGAATTCCGTTAGCACCTAATTCAATAGCAGTTGGTAACCTAAAGTTCGTTCCAAAGTTTGATTTTATGCTGAATTGATCATTAATATCATAAGCCACACCAGCCATTGCATTAAAGCTACTGAAATTTTTATCTAAATCAGGACTCCTTAGTGCAAACGTATTTGCTTCAGCTGAATTTGAACCTTTATTGATTAAATAATTATAGAGATTATCATCATAATAACGTTCAATATCAATAGAGCTATAATCGAATCTAACGCCAAAATCAAAAAGCAAATTATCTTTCGCACGAAATTGATGTTTGTAAAAAGCAGCAAAACTGTTGGTTTGATAAGCTGGTAATAAAAAATTATAACCATCAATCTTATTGTCTTGCCATTTGGTTTGCACACCGATTTTTCCTGAATGTTTTTCAGTAAAAGTATAATCTAATTTTGCTTGTGCATCATAAGTTTTAAGTCTGAAATCTAGCTCTAAATCAGGATCGACTTTAGGTGGTTCTTGAGATGCGTAATGCGTGTGAAATAAACTCCACTCTTGTCTGTGGTTGTCCTGAAATCCTAATAAAACTTGAAGTTCAGCATTTTCAAAACGTAAACGGGTATCATTCAAAACTTTAAAGTGATTCACATTTTGATAAGGAAAACCAACATTTCTTCTATCGCCATCTGGCTGAACTCGCTCAATATCAGGAATGCCGTGAGAGCCAGGAAAAAATCCTGATTTTTGATAAACATTACTGACGTGTATCGCGCTTTCAAAAGTTTCGCCTTGGTAACCAACTTGCCCAGACCAATTCATTTCATGACCAGCCGTGTTTTTCAGTCTTTCATTATAAATCGGGATGTCATAATTCAGATAATTAATCTCATCAGTTGGCAAACTGTAATCACCAAAATCCATCGCTGTAAAATGAATTTTATAGAACATTTTGTCAGCTTTATAAGATAAACCTGCTGAGGTTCCTATGGTTTGATTTACTGATTTTGCAATACCAAAAATGTCAGCTTTCAAGCCATTTTCTTTAGGCGCTTTTAAACTGTTAATTTTTAAAAGTCCGCCAATAGCATCACTTCCATACTCAATGGCACCAATACCTTTCACGATTTCCATTTGGTCTATTGCAAGCGCATCAATTTCTAAACCATGGTCGGCACCCCATTGCTGGCCTTCTTGTTTAACGCCATTTTCAGCAACCGCAACACGGTTTAGACTAAAACCTCTGATAATAGGTTTTGAAGTTCCTGCACCGATTTCCATCGCATTAATACCGGGTAATTTACTCATGGAAGTTGCCAAAGAACCTGTGTATTCTTGTTTCAGATAATCGTCTTCAACAATTTGTGTATTTGCCGTTTGGCGTTGCTTTTTCTGAGCAGTAATCAATACTTGCTCTAAATTGTACGCATCTTCTTTAAGATTAAATTTTAAATCTAAATCTCTATTAAGTTTGACAATTGTGTCTATAACTTCAAAGCCGATGTGGCTGATTGTCAGTCTATATGATTTCTGTTTTAAAGAATTAAATTCAAAAAAACCTTTATCATTTGTTGTTTCTGTTTTGTCGCCTAAATAGATGTGCGCTCCGTAAAGTGGCTGATCGTCTAAATCTAGAACGTCGCCTCTAAGTTTGAGGTTTTGTGCGTTGCTGGCAAAACTGTACATCAGTAAAGCCGCAAGCATAAAAAACTTGTGTTTCATTGTTTGGTGAACCTGTAAAAATTAATAAATCGCTTATTCTGTAGAATAATTAAGCGACTGGCGGTGCACGTAAACGAAAAAATGAATCTGATTTAGAAAAGTAAATTTTCTTAACCGAAAGAACATCAGTCTTAATAAAATCAGGAATGATGAGCTCAAAAGAAAATAATTGAATTGGCGTGATTGGCTGAAGTTGTAAATCACAAATGCCACAATGTGTTTCAAGCTGATTGACATGTGTATGCTCGACATCGCAATGTGAAGGTTTAAAAGCATCTTCATGATGAAAACTATGAACAGAAGGCAACAAAATGACTGCCAGCAAGAGACTTGCTAGAAAGCTAGAAAATAATTTTGCCTTTTTCCTTTTCATGCTGCGAAATTATATAAATATCAGTAACAATCACAAAGAATCTGTGAAGAGAAGCTGTTAATGTTTGTTAAGAGTTTGTTTTTAAGTATTTTGTCTATCTCGTTTTTGACTTCTTTTTCCATTGCTAAAGAGCCACAGACCATTATGCAACCACCGTTCTGAAGACATTTGATAATTGTTTCAGGATGTCGAGCAATAAGGTGTTGCACGTACTGTGAGTTTTGTTCTTGACGAGAATAAGCCAGGTTTAAACTGTTGATTTTTGATTGATTTCTATTAAAATAGCTTTTATATAATTCAAAAGATTCTGGTTTTCTTAGCCCAAAGAAAACATGCATTTCTTTTTCTGTTTCCGCTTCATCTATCATTCCGAGAAAAGGAGCAATGCCAGTTCCGTTAGCGATGAAAATGACGTTCTTTTTATCACCTAAATGAAATGAAGGATGCTTTCTGATTTTCGCTTTAAACTTTTTGTTTTTACCTAATTGTGAAAGATAAGTTGAACAAATACCCATGTCGTGTTTTTTGACACTGAGCAAGACTTTATTATCAAATTTAGCAATTGAGTAGAGGCGTTCTCGACCATCAGCTTTCGGCGTGATGGCCAATAAATCTCCAGATTGAATGTCATTTATTTTTTTTGTTTTCAAACAAAGTGTAAAATTCTGATCACAATCTAAGCAAGAAATATCTTGAATTTTCAAAGTGGTTTGTGCTTCTTTAGGAGCTTGTATTTCCAAATCTAAATTCAACACCTGGCTTAATTCTGACGTCCAATTAATAAATTCTGTTTCGTTATTTTTATTAACGGTCGCGTAAGCCAATAAAGAATTTAAACTTTCTTTTTTGTGTAATTCTTGATTGACTTTTTCAGCAAAAGCACAAAATTTTGGATAATCTGTTGAGCCGAAACCTAAAACAGAATAATGCGCTTTTTGATTGATGTTTTTCAGTTTTTGTAGAAATTGAGAAGCATTATAAGGTGCTTCACCATCACCATAAGTTGAGCTTAAGATTAAAAGATGCTGAGCTGATTCAAATTTTGAATACTGATTTAAACTCGCGACATAAACTTTCTTTTTGGCTTTGATAAATGCTTCAGCTAATCGGCTGGCATATCCAAATGTCGATCCAGTTTCGGAACCCACCAGAATCACGATTTCAGCTTCATCTTTTGCACATTTATTTTTAGCTTTTGATTGATATTTTCTTTTTAACCAAATTAAAATTCCGCTGACAAATAAACCAATAAGTACCAAACTGCTCAAGCCTAAAATAATTGACCATAACCAACTAAAATCGCCGGTGTGCAGATGAAAACTCCATCTTTTAGTTTTTAAAGCAGGTGTTTCAGAAACGCGATTGATGGTTTCTCCAGTGACTTGACTCACTAAAAGTTCAGCATCGACAAGCTTGACATAAAAATACTCGTCGGATGAGGCAGCAAAAGGAAAGTCGATTTGTAGAATTTCAGAAACTTGGATGTCATCAAAAGCTGTGATATCTTCTAGCTTTAAAATTCCAGCATCGGCTGCTATTTCATTTTCTTCAAAATCCCAAATATCTTGTGGCTGGCTTTCAATGATAAACCGATCTGCACTGAGATAAGCACCACTAATCGCTATAATAAACAAAGGAATTAAAAAATACTTACTTGCCAAACTATGCCAATAAGCTGCAGTTCCGTCATACTTTTCTTTGCTGAAAATCTTTCTAAAACTGCCATATCTTTTCAAAAGAAGCGCAAAACCTGAAATAACAATCAAAATAAGAAAAATCGCTGCTAAACCAATGATGAAGCGACCTGTAGATTTCAGAAAAAGCGATCTGTGTAAAACGGTATTGAATTCATAAATTGCTGAGCGCTCAGCAAAATCAGCAATTTTTTTTCCTGTAAAAGGATTGATATAAAAACTTTGACTTTCAAAATTCTCATCTAAAGTTTCGATACTGATTTGGTTGTAAGCATTACGATGAATGCTCATCACTTCAGGATGTTTAGCTTTAATATTGAGTAAAGCCATTTCCAAATCAAGTTCGTCAAGATTATGAAAACTTGTCGCTTTAGAATGCTCAAAAACAGGTTCAGTTGCAAGAACCAAACCTGTTATTGAAGCTAAGAGGATGAAAAGTCCTGCACCCAAAGCCAGACTGAGGTGCGAGAATCGCCAAAGTTTTTGAAACATAATTTATTGAGGAAGTATTTTGACAAATCTGATAAAACCTTCGCCTTTTAAAGTTTGTCCTTTGAGTAATTCTTGTGTTAATTTAACTTTGATGTCATCAAGGTGGTAAGCTTTATCCTCAACTGCAGTTTCAAATCTTAAGCTGTAATTTTTATCAATCCACTCTGAGTGAATTTCTAAACTTGTCACAGCTCGGCTACCACCAGAAATTGTTGCACCAGTGATACCATCTAGACTTGCTTTGTTTTTACCTTGAAAATCCCACCACTCAGCAATGTCGTGATACCATTCATCATCTTCACCTCTGACGTGAATTGTTTTGAGATATTCATCATTTTCATCTAAAAGAGAAATCACGATATATGCGCCTTCACCAGAATAGTTTTTCATTTGAATGAGACATTTATAAGGATCCGTGTTACTCACATTTGTAAAAGACATGAGTGTGAAAATACCGATAAAAAGAAAAATTACTTTTTTCATGAGTTCAATTTTTTTAAGATTTTAAAAATGAAAGATCTTGCCCTTTGAGCAATTCGTTTTGTGACGCTAAATCGTAGGGGCTTTCTTCGAAATCAGTTTTGATATTTAATTTTGCACCATGCTTAAGAACTGCTTTGATAAACTCAGGATTTTGAGCTGTCATCGCTGCTAAATGCAATGGTGTTAAACCATCTTCGTTAACTTGATTGATTTTAGCTTGATGTTTTTTTGCTAAATCTAAAAGTTTTTCACTTTTCTTTTCAACTGCTAAATGATAAAGGTTATTTCTGTTTGCTTGTAAACCTTTAAAATTGATTTTATTCACTAAAAGATCATATTTCTTATCAAAAGCTTTTGAGCCTTCAGCTTGAATTAAATAGTAAACAAGTGTGTTTCCTTTTTTGTCTTTTATATCAATTTTTGCATCTTTTTCTAGTAAAAACTTAACTACTTCAGCAGAATTTCTTTGCGTAGCTAACATTAATGCTGTTTTTTTATTTTGATTGGCTAAATTGATTTCAGCATCCTTCTTTAAAAGATACTCAACGACAGAAATATCATTATAAGCTGAGGCATTCATTAAAGCTGTTTGACCTTTACTGTTTTGCTGATTGACATCAACACCTTTGTTAATGAAAAAATCAAAAATTTCTGTGTCTTTTGTCCCTCTTGCGATATTGTGTAAAGGTGTTGTTTTCTCTGAATTTGAAATATTAGCTTCTATGTTTAGTTTATTTAAAAATCGATAAACTTCAATCGAATTGCTGTGACGTCTTGCGCCATAACTTGCCATAAAAATGGCGTTTTCACCTTTTTCGTTGACAACTTTAGGGTTGATGCCTTCTTGAATTAATTCTTTTAATAAAGAAATGTTCCCTTTCCTAACAGCATACATAAAAGCATTATTGCCATCATGATCCGTAGATTTTAAATCTAAACCAGCATCGATTAAGAAGTTGATTTCACTGATTTTCTCAAGATTTGGCATCAGCAACAAAAGCACATTTGCGCCATTGCGATTAGTCGCAGTAATTGGCAAATTATTTTTTTGCATAAAAGCATAAAGCTTAGGATCTTTTTGTCCTGCACCTGCTGCAAAAGTTTGTACAATGTTACCGTGATCATCAACTAAATTAGTTTTTGCACCATTTTTCAAAAGATGATCCATCAATTTGATATTGTTTTTATAAGCAGCCCAAAATAGATATGTTCTGCCATCGTGTGTCAGTTTATTGGCATCATTTCCTTTTTGCTCAAGCAAAAATAAAATTGTTTGATCATCAACCTCACTGAGGATAGCCCAAGTTGTGGCATCAAATGAATTACTGCTTAATGCAGAAATATCATGACCTTTAGCCATATCGGCCTTAATGCTTTCAATAGAAGGATTGTTTGTCCAATAATCTCTCTCTGTAAACGGATTTTTTTGAGCAAAACCTATAAGGCTTGTCAATAGAATTAAAGTTAGAATTGATATTCTCATTTGTACTGTATTATTTATTTGATAAACTTGTCAATCGTTGTGCTTATTTCTTCCTCTGTGTTGATTTCATCATCAAATAAGTATTTATACATGACTTTAAAATCAACTTTTTCTTTAAGGCTTAAATCTTGATTTCTCTCAAAAACTTCATCCCATTTTGCACGAACTTTTGCCCATTTTTCATTATTTTCTTTCCACCAATCACGTGCCGCTTGGCATTTGCTATCATCAACTTTGACATATGTGTTGTAACCTTTTTCATAAGCTAGGATGACATCTTCTTCACCATCTTTACGGATGATTTTTGCGTTATCTTGGTCGTGTACCCAACCATTATCTGTGATTTCATGTCTGTTTTGACGCTTTGTGACGTTGTAATCACTGCGTTTAGTGTATTCGCGTCTTGGTAATGGCGCGTCAGTCACACTTTCCCAGTAGTTTTTATCATCAACGTGAACCCAAGTTCCCGTACCTTCGTAACGCGGACTGTCATCAACTTGATAGACTTTTTGCGTCCATTGTCCTTTCACATCTTTTTTTGACTTCTCCTTATAAGTCCATTTGTTATCATGGTCAAACATGTAAAAATCTGTGTTTTGGTAAAGCCAATCTTGGCGCCAGTGCTTCACAATCATCGGATCTTGAGGATTACCAACTTGTAAGATATGCTGAATAACAATTTCTTTTTTATTGTCTGTTACAAGTTCAGCCCATTCTAGACCTTTGCTAATTTTATTTGCTGAGGCTTGATAAAGTGAGTCCTCGCTATTATTAAAGGTTTCTGCGAAGTTAAAAGTCACTTCGTAACATCCGCACATGCTTTTAATAGCCTCTCTGTCTTTTTTGAGTTTTGATTGAGCATTAAGTGAAGTCCCTATAAACACGAATACTATAAGGATAAAAGTGCTAACTTTTTTCATAAAAATTTGTTTTTAATATTTATTTAGATTGAATATAAATTCATATATTTGCGTCAAAATTAAATATAATGAGTCTAAATAAAAACTATTTCAAAGGTTTTTCTTTAATTTTTTTTCTATCAATCATCAGTTCGAATCAAGTTTTTGCACAAGAGCAAGATTCAATTTGGACAGAAACTCTTGAGAATGTAGTGATTACAGGTCAGCTTAACCCTCAGGCGGTTGATAAGTCTGTTTTTGAAGTTAAAGTGATTACGCAAAAAGAAATTGAAAGACGAGCAGCGACTAATTTAGCTGATTTACTCTCACAAAGTTTACATATAACTATACAACCGAATCCATCAACAGGAAAATCGAGTTTAAGCTTGTTTGGCTTAGATGGTCAATATTTTAAAATATTAATTGATGGCGTGCCAATGATTAATGAAGAAGGCGTTGGCAACAATGTTGATTTATCACTTATTAATATTGATAATGTCAAGCGTGTGGAGTTTGTGGAAGGTGCGATGGGCGTACAATATGGTGCTAATGCATTATCTGGTATTTTAAACATCATCACTAAAAACCCTTCAACTGATGTCACTAAAATTAGTGTTTACGCGCAAGAAGAAAGCATAGGTAGTGAGTATGAATGGTTTAAAAAAGGGAAGCATGTACAATCAGTGCAAATAGATCATGGTTTTTCTGATAAATTTTCAACTTCTTTAAGTTATAATCGCAATGATTTTGGCGGTTATTGGAATGAGAGAGAAGGTGAAGTTTATGATAAAAATGATAACAAAAGAGGGCATGAATGGTTGCCGAAAATTAACCATAATATTCGTTTAGCTTTAAATTACAAACCATTAGAAAACTTAAATTTAGATTATCGTTTTGACTATTTATCCGAAGACATATTTAAGTATAACAAAACAGTCAGCTTAAACGAGAATCCAGCAACGCAAACTCAGCAACCCACAGCTTTAGATGAGGTTTATACAAATTTAAGAATGATGCATAATCTCAATGCTTCGGGCGAAATATTTAGAGGAAAGCCATTTAGCTTTTCAGCCTCTTACCAAAAACAAACCAAAGATTTAGAACGCTATACTTATGTGATTAGGCAAGATCAAAAAACGAATGTCAAAAAATCACAATACCTAGAGCGAGAAGTATTCTTTTCAAGAGGTTTTATCAGTAAAATATTAAATACAGAATCAACAAGTTTACAATTAGGTTATGAGGTTAATTTGGAAAAAGGTCAAGGCTCTCCATTTTCGATGTCAGTCGCATCATCAGATGAAGAAACTTCACAAAAATTGAATCATTATGATCTTTTTGCAAGTTTAGAGCATCAATTTTCTAAGCGTTTTTCTGTACGTCCAGGAGCAAGAATCTCTACTTCAAATCTTTTTGATGAGCAGTATATGCTGTCTTTAAGTTCAAGATATAATTTCGATAATGACTATCAGTTAAGAGCCGTTGTTGGGTCATCAAACCGAACACCTACATACGAGGAGCTTTACACTTACTTCGTTGATGTTAATCACGATGTGCAAGGAAACCCTGATTTGAATCCTGAGAAAGGTTACTCTGTTTTTGTTCATTTAAAAAAGAATTTTCAATTATCTGATGAGATTAATTTAAAATCAAAAATCAGCGCATCTTATATTGATATTCAAGATCGTATTGAATTAAGCATCGCGAGTGAAAGTCCGTTAACCTATAAATTCACCAACATTGATGCTTTTAAAACACATGGAATTTATACCGAAAACTCAGTTTTTTATAAAAATATCCAGTTAAATTTAGGCTTATCACTTCAAGGTGTTTCTAAAACATTAGACTCAAGTGAAAATGTAAAAGATGATTACTTATATCATTTTCAGATGAATGCAAACCTTAATTATGAGTTGCCAAAAATCGATGCAGCTTTTACACTTTATTTCAAACATATCGGACAACAATACCAATTTGTTCAAAAAGAAAATGATCTCGGAGATTTAGTTTTTGACAAAGGAAAAACGGAAGCTTATGGTTGGTTAGATGCTTCTTTTAAAAAATCATTTTTTAATAATCAATGGGTGGCAACACTCGGCATACGTAATCTTTTAGATGTTAACTCCATTAATACGACAGCTTTTAGTGGAGGCGCTCATTCAGATGCGCCAAGTGCCCAAAGTATAGCTTATGGTCGCTCATACTTTTTGAAATTACAATATAATTTAAACTTATAACATCATGATATCTTTAGATTTTAATTTTTTTAAAATACTCGTTATTTCATTTTTCATTACAAGTTGCAGTGATGATAAAACGCTAACGCAAGACCCTTTTGTTGTTGCTTTTGAAGAGTTATCGATAAATCATCTTGAAGCAGGAAATGAATTTGACATTCCTTTAATTTTTTCAGATATAGCAGAAGTTGAAGGTCAGGTTTTAATTGATTTGCAAACAATTAATGCTGTTTACGGTCAAGATTTTGTGACGCAGCCTCCTGCAGAAAATGGTCAGATTTCCGTTTTAATTGAAGCAGGACAAACCTCACAGAAAATACGCTTTCAAAAATTGAATCAAAACCTTGATGAAACATCTGAAATAGACTTTAAAATCACACAAATCAATTATTTCAATTCTCAAATACAAGGCAATACACAATATCAAGTAAATGCTTCTCCAACTTTGGGCGGAAGCTTAAGTCCTGAAATAGGTGGCCCAGCAGAAGAATTTCAGGTTTACGTAGATTTAAGTAGCAAAAGCCAGAAAAAAGTTCAGCGTGATCATTGGGATCTTGGTTTTTATGGCGGAAATCACGATAGAGTTGTGATAAATTCATCAATATATATGGCTGCAAAATCTTTAGAAAGTAATGATATTGATGCAGTTACAGAGCAAAGTGTTAGTCATTTAAAATCGAAAGTTACAGTAGGTACTTTTGATCCTGCCAATGCGGTCTATGTTGACCATCCTGATGGTAGTCTTGAAAAAACAGCAATCAGTGAAATAAAATTAGAAGCTAACGAGAATAAAGTTTACCTCTTAAACTTAGGTTATGAAGTAGGTAATGATACAGCAAACTCAGGCTCGGTGAATATAGCTGGAAGCCCTAGAGGCTGGAAAAAAATCAGAATTTTAAAATCTAATGATACCTACATTTTACAATACGCAGACTTAAATGCTCAAACACATCAAGAAGTCACAATACCCAAAAAAGCAGCTTATAATTTTAATTTTTTCAGTTTTGATACAGAAAATTTTGTTTCCGTTGAACCTGAAAAGGACCGTTGGGATATCAATTTTACAGTTTTTACAAATCTAATTGAAGATGCTGGTAGTTATGGCTACTCAGATTTTGTATTACATAATAGGAAGGCTGGAGCAAAAGCATATAAAGCAGATGAAATTTCAAGTTTAACTTATAACGAATTTTCATTAAATGATATTGATCAGAATGCTTTTAAAGTAGATCAAAGAGCCATTGGCGAGTCTTGGCGAGATGTTTTTTCTGGTCAGGTTTTTCAATCACCATTTTATGTTGTTCAAGACCCAAATGGGAACTATTACAAACTTCGTTTTTTGAGTTTAACTAACCAAGATGGAGACAGAGGATATCCAAAATTCGAATTTAAGCTTTTAGAATAAAAACAATTTTCAATTCAAACAATTCAAACAATTTTTACAATGAAACATTTATTACATTTTGTTGTCATTTTTATGGTGGCAATTCAGGTTCAGGCACAAGAAGCGACGAAAACAGTTAGTATGGGCGCAAGTTATGCAAATCAGGTTTTTTATAAAATCAGTACAGATCAACAATCAAGTTTATCGATAGATGCTTGGGATCTTGCTTTTTTAAGAACAAGTTCTTATGATATGGGAATTCGTGTAAACGACGCAAAAGGCATAGAAGTTTATGAAGCTTCGAATCAGGCCTCAGATTGGAGTAATATTGATGTAAGTAATGAAAGCCAATGGAGTATTCTTTACAACTCAGAAGTGAGTTGGGCAGATGGTGCATTTATGCAGGGATCAGCTACTTATGGTTGGGGTGAGTATAATTCAGCTAACCATCAGGTGACAGGAAGTATCATTTTTGTATTGAAATATGCAGATGGAACTTTCAGAAAATTCTTTATTGAAAACTTTTATGGAGCTTACACTTTTAAATATAGTACGTGGGACGACACAAATGCAACTTGGAGTGCAGATGAAATAGTAACTTTAGATAACACTGAAAATCCGAACAACTTCTTTAATTATTATAATTTAGAAACGAATGCAGCTGTGAGTATTGCTCCAGCACAAGATCAGTGGGACTTAACTTTTACAAAGTTTACAACTGAATACCCAAGTAGTGAAGGGCCGATGCCATATACGGTAACAGGAGTTTTGCAAAATCCTAACTTGATGGTTGCTGAACGCGACGAGCCAAATGGCCAAAATAATTCAGTAGATTTAACTTATAGTGAAGAGATCAATACAATTGGATATGATTGGAAGAGTTTTGGCGGTTCTGGTTATACAGTCAATTCTGACAAAGCTTTTTATGTCAAATATGCCGATGAAACAATTTATCGTCTTGTCTTTACAAGTTTTGAAGGAAGCTCAACCGGTAATATTGATTTTACAACAGAAGACGTCACAACAACTTTAGGCTTAGAGAAAATTGAAAATAGTTTTAGCTTTGGGTTATATCCAAATCCGACGCGTGACGGTCTAGTTGAATTAGTGTTTGATAACGCAAAAGCTTCTGATTATGAAGTAAAGGTTTACAACTTAACAGGTCAATTGATGGTAAGTAAAAAAATAGGTGTGTCTTCTCAATTTGCTCAAACAAAGCTTGATGTTTCAGATTTAAGTAGTGGCACATATATTGTTCAAATAATAACAAACAATACACAACAAACTAAAAAGTTGATTGTTCAGTAGTAGATTTCAAATCTATAAATTTGTGTTTTTGGAAAGACCGCTTCTGAAAAGGAGTGGTCTTTTTATTGTTAATGTTTATTGGAAAAGCGGACACTTTGCAAGTATTTGATATATTGTCAAATCATTTTAAAATTTAAATAATGATAAAAAATTACGCATTAGGATTGATGATTTTGTTTTTTGGTTTTGTCTCTGCACAAGAAACGATTTCTTTTGAAGCCAGTGAAGGTTACCAATTAGCAACTTTAAACACCCAAAACGGATGGGAAGTAACAGTAGACAGCGATGGTAACTTTCTTCAAAACCAAGTTGTGACAGATGAAGAAGCTTCAGACGGCAGTTTTTCTTTTAAAAATGCTTTTGAGCCAAGTTATGATTGGCAATGGCTACCAATTTTTGGCGCTGCTAAAACATTTGACACACCAAAATCTTACGAAGATTTTGTATTTTCTTATGATGTTATGGTGACAGAAACACTGGGTGCCGACTTTGAGTTGACGCTTTATGGTATTGATGCTGATGAAGATTTTGTGCCAGTAGCAGGTTTTGCTATGGAAAATCAGGGGCAAGTATATGTTATTTCTGATATTACTTATGGCTCAGATTATATTGATGGTGCATCATGGATTCCAAATACTTGGTACAGCATTAAAATAGAGGTTAGTGCAGCAGAGATTAAATATTATATGGATGATGTCTTGATTTATACGGGAGATAACTTTACTTCAGAAAATATTGAAGGTTTTAATATGTTGCATAACAACTACGGTGGCGATGCTTATTATGATAATTTTGTTTATGCAAATGGCACTTTATCAAACAAGGATTTTTCTGAGTTAGCCGATTTAAGTATTTACCCAAATCCTGTCAAAAATGAATTAAACATTCAAGGTTTAGAATCTTTTGAATTAGAACGTTTATCGATTTACAACATGATGGGACAGCAATTGCTTGAGAGCACAACTGCTGAAACTTTAAATGTTGATCAACTTTCAGGAGGCGCATACATTCTTGAAATCACGACAAAAGAAAATAAATCATTCACAGAAAAATTTATTAAAAGATAAAAATTATTTTTTAATAAATTTAAAGGCTATCAATTATCAGATAACAACATCATTAAACAAGGCAGTTTACCAATAGGGAACAACAATGTACTTATTAATGATTTAGAGTCTAGAAGATACGATTTTTACATCATCACTGATTGTAGTTCAGATATAAATGATTCAGTTATGCTAACTTTTGAAGTAGAAACATTATCAAATCATAATTTTGAACAAATTGAAGTATCTATGTATCCAAATCCAGTTCAAAGTGAACTTCATTTGAATAGTGATCAAAAAATTAATGAGTGAATGCCTGATTTTTTATGTTTGCCAGATTGCTTTATTAAAAAGTAATCTGGCTTTTTAAACTCGTTGAGCATTATGTTTTTTTAAAAAAAGTTATCCATTTTTCTGATAATCAAAAACTTGTTTTGGTTTTGAAACATCAATAACATAAAAATGAGCAATATTTAAAATGCACAACTGGTTAAATAGACTTTATTTAATATAGACCTTTTATAAACTGATAGTTTTTATCCAATTCGTTGGGTACTTCATTTACGGTTTTATTTTTTATTACAAATAATACTAGACTATTTATCTTAATTAAGACTTTAATGATATAGGTAGTCATTACAAGTATTGTGAAAATCAAGAAAGTTGTCATACAATTAAATTATTTAAAGGTTAAAATATATTTTGCAAGCTCTTTTAATTCATCATCAGTTAATTGTGAAAATCCTGGCATTTGAGGGTAATCCGCTCGCTTTTTACCTGGTGTTTTTATCCAATTTTTTAAACCTGCTTCATCAGTAGCATAAATAGATGCCATTTCTGTGATTGGTGGACCTACTAATTTTTCGGTGGTTCTATGGCAAGCAGCACAATATTGATTAAAAACGGCCGATCCTTTGGCTATTTCTCCTAGCGATTCATCAATTTCTAAATCAGAGGTTTCTTCTACAGGGTTTTCCCTTGCCTCTTTGCTTAATTTTTGAAATTCAGCGGTATGGGCAGTGACTAATTCTTGATGTTTTTCCAGTGCAGTATGTCTATACATTTGTCTACTACCTCCATAAAATACCATAAATATTAATATTGATACGGCTATCTTTTTAAAGTGTAAATCAATGTCTTCTTTAGGGCATATGATAGATTGATAGCAATACCACAAGGCATAAGCAAGGAACAGTCCCGCTATAGCCATTATACTGATAACACCATATCCTAAGCCTTTTGAAGGAAGGGTAAATAATACAATAATACCAAAAAAGATTTGAAGCGCTAACCCTACGGTTGCTATAGAATAACCTATTTTTTTAATATGGTATCTTGTAAAGGAACTGTAAATTTTATCTATTGGATAAGTTTTTCGGTTGTTGTACCACGTAATAAAAACTCCAGTAACAGCAATACAAGCTCCTAAAAATTCAAAATATCTAGGAAGTACATTGGGCAATACTAAAGCACTCACAAAACCTTTAACAGTCCCCCATTTTTCAGGAAACATCATCAAGTTTACATTGGTTAAAAAGATTAGGGGAATAAATAGAAAAATGGCAACTGCCAAACCCATTATAGCAATGTGGATGTGTTTGTTCTTTTCTAAATTCTTCCAAGTGTATTTGTGTAAATAAGTAAGCAAAAATGCAATTGTAACCAATGGTATAATCATAATCCATACAAAACCTGTTAAAGCATTTGCCGAATAAAAATAGATGGTATAAAGAGTGTTGATGCTTAAAAGAGGTGCTACCCCAAGTACCACTGCAATACTTTTATTTACGGTGATAGTTTTGGCTATTTCGTGGGCAAAAATATCATATTCTTTATTTTTTAACCCTTTAATTTGAGCCCAAAGTGTTATTATACTTCCGCCAACCATTAAATTAATGAAAATAATATGTAGTAAAAATGATACTACCAATAAAATAACCAATAACCATTCTGGTAAGGGGAGATCAAGAGGAATATCTTTAGGAACAGGGGTATTTACTTGAAGTAATTTCATTTATTTTAATATTATGTTGATTAATCTTCAGAATAATCTTTATTCTCTTCGAGTTTTTCAGTAACCGATTTTACACTGTTTAAAGGGTTTATTTTTACTCCAGAAGTTTGTACGCCTTCTAGACTTTCTCCCGTTTGTTGGACTTGTTTGATGTAAGCAACCAGAGCATCCAACTCTTTTTTATTTCCAGCAAAGGGTGGCATGTAAGTTCTTCCATTATGCATATTCGGAATGTACGCAGCCATTGAATTTTTATCTAAAGGTTTACCAAAACCATACATACGCTCAAAAACATAAGTAATTGAATTGACACCTTGCGGGTTAACGGTATGACAACGACTACATAAGTTCATAAAAACATCTCTACCGGCTTCAATTTTATTTTCTTCCGTAATTTCTGTTATGGCGGTATATGTGGCATGTTTTAAGATGCCATCTCTTTTATACAATGGGTAATCTTCTTCTCTTAAAAGGTTAGAATACATATAATTTCCAATCACATAGGGTTTACGGACAAATTCACGTACTCTTTCAAAAATCCCCAAAAAACCAAAGGCTAAAACGCAAGGAACAATAACAAAAGCAAAATTTATTTTTTTAGGTTTCATTAAAGCAAACAGAGCAAGAAGTACAGATAATGAAGCTGTTCCAATAATAAAGTATTTTAATAGATCATAATATTGGGCAAATTCCATACTACCTACGGCCGTACTCATATTATCTTTCATGGCACTTGGCATCACACTCCAATAAAAAACAGCGCCAATAATAACTAGCGGTGTCCAAACCAAAATCCATTTACTTGCATATTTAACGGCTTTTGCTCTTATGTCACATCCTTTCTTTGTGAAAATGGTAGTGAGTAACATCCCAAATACACCTCCAATTAACATCGCTGTCGGTGTTCTAAATAGTAATTGCGGGAAATAGATAGGATTCGTAAAACCATTTAATAAAGTCTGTTCATTATTCCAGTTTCCTGGATCCATCATAAAACCAAGAATGGCCACGATTATAGCCATCGTAATCCACGAAAAAATGGATAGAAACCATCCGAATTTTATATGACGGACTTTAGCTTTGAGTGACGTATTTGAGTTTTTCCAAGTGAGGAAATAAATCAAAATAAGAATAACTTCTGTAACAAAAACCAACCACTCTGTAAACCAAGCCCAATAAAATACTCTAATTAAGCTCCCTATAGAAGAAGGGCTTACCAAAGCAACCGAAAACCAAATTCCAACGCCCGTCATAGCACCAATGGTGGTTGTGATGATAAAGGCAACCTTCATTTTTTTATAGATAAGGTTATCCCAGTTTAGATCGGTTATTTGATCTTTGCTTGCATTTGTAACACCTTTTTGTTCTAGCCAAGTGATGTATGGGATAAAGCCTACTGCCAAACCATGGTTAATAAACACGTGCAGTATGGCAATAACCGCTATTAAAAAGCGGTCGTTAAGCCAATCGAGATGAAACATTGGAAAATCCATAGTCTTTAGAATTTTTATGCAAAGTTTCATTAAGATCAATGATATTTCTAAAAATAATAAAGCAGGAAGTTTAGATTATAGTTCCTGCTTTGTTAGGGAAAACGGTTATTGATTTCAATATTTATGACTCTTAATTTTAGTTTTTAGTATTAAAATTTTAATTTTTAATAGTGTGCTCAATTTTTGGCAAAAAATGTTCAGGGTCTTTCTTGAATTGTTCCTTGCATATTGTTGAGCAAAAACTATATAGTTTTCCCTTGTATTTAAATTATGGTGCTTATTAAATGTAGACCCTAAGGTCCAAGAGCATCTCAAGCATAGGTTAAGGGTTCCTGTAAGAGTTATGCAAAACCGTAGGTACAGCTCATCATAACCAAAAGTAAAATAGTGTTTGCTTTCATGATTTTTAATTTATTATTTTTCAAGTTTTCTAAATTGTTCTGGACTATTACCAGTTTGTTTTTTAAAAAAAGTTATAAAATAGGATGTGTTTTCAAACCCAAGTTTATCAGCTATCTCATTAATAGAATTATGAGTATATAGAATAAGCCTTTGAGCTTCTATGGTTATACGTTTTCTAATTAAATCTCCAGCCGTCATGCCTGTTGTCTCTTTGCATAGTTTATTGAGGTAATTAGGACTTATATTAAGTAATTCGGCATAATCTGAAGGTAATTTTTTAGAAATAAAATGTAGCCCTATCAATTTTTCAAAACTTTGTACTTTATGTTGTCTTGGCGTTTTGTAATTAATAGTTCCGACAGGCTTGTAGATGCGTTCCAATTCAAATAATAAGATATTTAAATAGGATCTTATTACTTTTTTTGCTTCTGTTTTTTGGAGTATATATTCTTCTTTTAGAAGATTCAAGAAAATCTTTAGTCTGTTCAATTGGTTTTCTGAAATGCGAATAAAAGGTTTAGATTCCAGGTTTAAAAAAGTAAATAGATTTAAAATATTGTTATTGAATCTTAATGAAAAAAAAGCTTCATGGAAGCATATTATCATTCCATTTGCTTTATTGTTTATGTTAATCGTATTTATGCAATGTGGTTTAATTATGATAACTTTAGCCTCATTAACCAGAATTCTTTTGTTGTCTATATTTATTTCTCCTTGAGCTTGTTCAATAAATAATATGGTATAAAAATTATGAGTATGAGGATATTCTAAAAAAGGAAATTTAGGCAACAATCCATTTAAGTCGCTTATCCAAAAATGCTTTAAGTTTTCATCAAATAAATCCATGTTGCATACAGGAATATGTTCTGTTTGCATGATTATGATTAATTAAAAATTAGAAAAACTAAATTAAATTAACCAGCTTTTTTGGGGGATGGAAAATGGATTGTACAAATGTGAAGATTATGAGGTCATTTCTTGAGAAAATAACCGCTTTATGATGACCAGTAGAAAGCTTAATTCTAAAATCTATGTCGTTATTTACCTGTGTATAGAGTTGAACCTCTTTGTTCTTAGTACTGGTATTTTTTTGTTCTTTTTTTTCGTTTTCGGACAATTTTTCACTTAAATAACAAGAACCTTTACAAACAGGGATTTTATCAAATCTATTAATACATAGCTCTTGTGCGATGTAATCCCTGTTTAAATAAAATGAAAACATAATCCAAAAGTTGCTTGTACTTTGAAATACAAACAAAATGATGAGGAAATATGTTATTATTTTATTCATTAATGGATTTATTCTTTCAGTAATATTTTAATATCATCAATTAATCTTGCGATATCTATGGGATCTGTCCCATCATAGACACCTCGAATATGTCTGTTTTTGTCAATTAATAAAAATCCACCTCCGTGTACAAAACCGTCAGGTTCATTTGAATCTGGATATGCGGTTGTGAAATAGCTTTCAATAGCAATGTTCATTATACTGTCTCTATTCCCAGTTACAAAATGCCAATTGCCATCAATTTCTTGCCGCTCGCTAAAGTTTTTTAAACGCTTTACGGTATCTCTATCAGGGTCTATTGTGTGCGATAAAAATGAGATATCGGGATTGTCTTTATAATGTTGATAAACCGATTTCATGTGTGTGTGCATAATAGGACAAATAGTAGGGCAGGACAGAAAAATAAAATCGGCTACATAAGCTTTACCTTCAAAGGTACTGTTTGTTATTATTAAGCTGTCTTGATTTGTAAATGAAAAATCTTTTATTTTAGGATATACGGTTTCACCGTCTTTAATTTCAGGATTGCCTAAAACGGGTAATTTCTCTTGTTTTTCTTTACAAGAAAGAGCTATGATTAGGAGTAAAATCCAAGCATACTTTTTCATGCTGCAATATAGTTATTTTAACGTTTAACTTAAAGTGTGATTTCTAAGTCACTCGTTTGTTTGCACTTGTATTATTGATCAATAAAATCTGTATCACTCAACGTTTTCATAAACGAAATTAGAAATGCTTTTTCCTGTTCGGTGAGTGGTATTCTATTGCCATTATTTTTGAAAATAGGATCCAGATTGTTTGCATCTAAAACACCTTCGTCAAAATAGTCTAGGATATCAATAAGTGTTTCAAATTGGCCAAAACTGCCATAGGGTGCTGTGTATTCTACATTTCTTAATGAAGGCACTCGAAAGCTCATATAGTCGGCATCAATTCCAGTAATTCGAGCTCTTCCGGCTTCATTACTGTCAGGATTTATTGGAAAACCGATGTTTCTAAAACTCTGATCGGTAAATAGTTCTGTGCTGTGGCAACTGGAACACTTTTCTTGAAAAAGTTGATATCCTTGAGCTTCGTTTTCTGTAAAACTTTCTCCTTCATTTCGCATAACTTTATCATATTTACTATTGGCAGAAATGAGGGTGTATTCATATTGAGCAATGCTGTTATAAATTCTCTCAGGGGTGATTTCTTCATCCCCAAATGTTTTTTGAAAAAGCTCTAGGTAGGACACATCATTTTGAATTTTTCCGATGCTTTCTATGATTGAAGAGTCCATTTCCTCGTGAGTAATGATAGGTACTATTGGCTGACTCTCTAATTGAAGTTTGCTTCCATCCCAATTATAAAACCTCATAAAAGCAAGATTTTGAATAGGTGGTGTATTGCGAAGCCCAATTCTACCTTCAATTCCGATTGCCTGTGCATTATTATCTGCAAAGGCATTTGACTGAATATGGCAGCTGGCACACGAAATAGTATTGTCTGCACTGAGACGTTTTTCGTGAAATAGTTTTTTTCCTAATTCTACTCCATATTTTGTTGGTATGTTCGTATAATACGAGTTGTTCACTTCCGGAAACCCAATAGGTATATTTATTGAAGCCTCAGGGTTGTTATAAAAAACAGGTTCGTAGTCTTCTTTGCTACAAGATGTTGCGAGACACATTATGCTTATTAAAAGAAAGACTGTTTTTTTCATTTTCAATAAAAAAGTTAAAAGAAATAAAAAGAGCCGCCTGTTAAAACGGCTCTGAAAAATAAATTTAGTTTTCTACATTGATAACAGAAAACATTCCAACAAAGTCATTTGAGCTATTTCCACCCAAATTATCTACAAATTTCTCCATTTCCACAGCAGTGTGGATATTTGGAGTGGCATTGTCATTCATGCCAGATCCTGACGATAATGTAATTGTGTAAGAGTTTCCACTTAGCAGTTTATCAAAATCTGCTTTAATCGTAATTTTGGGTGCTGAGTTTCCTACTATAGCATTTGTAGAAAGGTCGAGAGTGATATCTCTGTAAGCATCAACTCCTTGCACATGACCTCCTTCACCATCTTCAATTGTACTTCCTGTATGTATAGACATTTCTTTATTGTCAGTATCATAAAATCCTTCGATTTTTGTAAAACGATAACCAGTTCCCCATTCCCACATCATTTCGGTATCGTTTGCTCCAGCATTATTATAGAATTCTGGAAAACTTACTTCATCCAAAGTATTTAAGTCACTTCTAATTCCCAATCCGAATTTGATTTGCTTGTATTCATCTGATGGGATGTTGCTCAAAACATAATTCAATGTTTCTGGTTTTGAATGGTCTATAACGGTTGCTCCATTATCAAGATCGTTTATATTGTAAGGAATTTCAGAACCGTCTTTTTTAATTAGGCGGATATTGCTAATTACATATTTTAATTCTGCAAAACGGTGTGCTTGACCAGCTTCTGAAGTGTTTACTGAAGCTAAAGAAGAAGATTCTCCTCCTAATACGATAGTATTCTCTCCAAAGGTGTTTTGGAACTCTAGTGTTACGTTGTTTGCAACAGGAAAACTGTCGTCATTGCTACATGAAATAAAAGCTATTGAAATAGCAGCTAGTAAAAGGTAATTTTTCATTTTTTTCATTTTTTATTAAATTAATAGACATTATTATTTTTTTAGTTAAAGATTAAATTTTAATGAAGTGAAAATATTGCGTCCCATTCTTGGGATGTTTCCCCAATCGGCATAAGTGCTATAATATTCGTTTAACACATTTTGAGCCCCTAGTTGAAGAACTGTTTTTTTATTTTTTATATAAAAGGTATAATCTACAGAGAGGTTCCAAATGGTATAAGAGGGGGTTTGATCTTCTCCGTACTCTGGACTGTAGTTAATTTGTTCTATATCGCCATTTACTGAAGTCTGGAATCCAAATCTTTCGTAGTTATAATTTAACGATGTTTGGTAACTTAATGGACGAATAAACGGTAAATTTTTCTCGTTTTCATCTTTTCCTCGTGCATAAGTTAACGATCCTTTCCAGTGTAAATCATCAAAAAGCGTGTAACTTGTATTGAGTGAAAAGTTAAACAGGGTTGAGTGATCTAGAGAGGTGTAGCCCTTAACACCAACCGATTGGTAGTTCATTGGGCTTCCCATACTTAAAACCCTACCAATGATGTAGTTTTTAATATAGAAGTAATTCACTTTGGCTTGAACACTAGCTTTTTCATTTTTAAAACCTGCGCTTGCATGGCCTTCATAGGAGATTTCGTTTTTTAGATTTGGATTTCCTATATAATCATAACGGTCAAAACTGTTGTAAATATAGTAGCCGTAACCTTCAGAAACCGAAGGAGCTCTGTGGCCATAGCCTGTACCGATTGAGAAGCTAAAATTGTTTATATCAAGCTGGTAACTCGTGTTTAAACTTGGTAGAATTCGTGTTTTTTCTTGAGGAGTTCCCGGATGAAAAATCCAATTGAACTCCACATATTTTGAATGGTTATAGTTTATTGTCAAAGAACCACCAAAGTTTAACTGGCTTCTTTCTGAAAGCTCCCAAGTGTTATTCATCGATATTCCAGCAACAGTGGTTGTTACTGATGGCCAGCTGTAAGCAAACATAGTTCTTTCGCTTCTATCTTGTGGGTACATACGCATTTCTGCAATGGATAGATTGTTATAGGCATTCAACTGTATTTCTGAAAAAAACCGCTCGTTTTTTAAAGTAGCTTTAGACACCAAACCGTAGGTTGTACTCCAACCTGGCATATCCATATGAACCAGGTTTTCAGGACGGGTGGTGTCGTCCATATAGTGCTCAATAGCATTGAAATAGACTTTTGTATCCCAAACTTTGAAGAGACCTTCTTCAAATAATTGTTTGTAGGAAGCCGAGGTAATTAGAGCTCTTGATAGCCATAAATCCATTGGGAGAGCAGGAAAACCAACATCATTTGCTTGATCAAAAATGGCTTCTACTCTAACTGATGATAGCGTGCTTGTTTTGTAAGCCAATCCTATCGAAGTGTTGAATTTATTATATTGTGAGTGGTTTACTTCCTTGTTATTCCCATCAGAATAATTACCCGCTTCTCGAAATGAAATACTAGCGTCTGCTACAAATTTATCACTTGAGTAGGAAACATTTCCTAGATTGAAAAATTGTTTGTTATTTAATTCAAACCCTGTTTGATAAGATCCACTCCATTTTTTATAAAGATTAAACGGAGTACTTTTTCTTTTTAAATCAATGCTTCCAGCAACTGTAGCCCCATGCAAACTACCCTCTTGTCCAGATTTTATATCAATTTCGGAAATATTATTGGTCTCTATGTATGAAGTAACTGGATCCATTTTGTCAGTACAAGCTCCAAAAATATGCATCCCATCAATGGTAATTGTTGAGCGTTCGGTGCTCATATTGTTGAGTAGTGGTTCCCAAGCGTAGGCTCCACGTTTAATAAAGCTAATGTCTTCAGAAGATGCTAGAAACTCATCAACTGAAACTGCCATCTTCATTTCGGTTTCAATCTTTTTCTTGATAGCAGCAGTTATTACTACTTCCTCTAATTCTACTGATTTTGTACTGTCCTTTTCTGCCTTTGTGTTTTGTCCATTTGCACATATTCCCCAAAAAAGCAATAGTGTTATAATATATTTCATAGCATCAGAATAAAGTATCAATATAAAGTTCGCTTTTTACTCCTTCTATTCCTGGTGTAAAATCTGTTGGAACCTCAGTTCCTTTAATGACTTGATCATTCTCATTCAGAAAAATGAAATTCAAGGTCCAATTTCCAGTCATGGTATAGTTTACTACCCCGTGATACAGACCGTCGTTTAGTTGTATTAAATCCTGATTGTTTGGAGAAGAATGATTTCCCATAGAAGGCTCAGGCATTCTTGGATCCAACAACAGTTTGTGATTCTTCACTTTAGAAAATAAAAACTGAGAAGGATCAGGGAAGTCTCCTGCAGGATTGGTGGGCTGAATGTATTTATAAACTCCTGCCACTAAATTATTTTCTGAAACATTTGGTTTTTGAGGAGCTATTAATGCGATAAAGTACATTTCATCATCATTTCCAATAAATGATGCCATATTTAAGTTTTTATTTGTTTGTTCTAGAACTGAAATATTTTGATTAACCGTATAGGTTTGGTCATTGTCTGTAAAACTAATGTACAGCTCCCAGCTTCCTATATCCCCACTCTTATTAGTAAAAACAGCATAACCTGAATAATAGTTCTCGTCTGTATTGTAAACCAATTCATAGCTGTGCGGACAGGATGAATTGTTGCCTGAAGCATCGGTTAATATGGGTAAAAAGGTGACTTCTGAGTTATTTATATGCTCATTGGTTTGTGTATTGGTAATCTCCAATCTAATTTCGTTGTACCCTTTATGTAAAGATCCATTTAAAGCCTCAATTGTAATTATATATTGATTACTAGTAAATGAAGTTGCCTCTTCAAAATCGTAGTAATCAGTGACTTCAGTAGCTATCTCAGCTTCGTAATCTGTTTCTTCAAGTGTACAGGATACTGTAATCACAAATAAGATTGTAATTGCAAAAAGAATATGAAATTTCATTTAAAATGAATTTTAATATTGAATTAAAACATGTAAAAGATCAACAGATAAACTACACACTGTTTTTGAGTCATTAAAAACCGTGTAGTTGTATGTTATTGTTCCTGGTGATGAAGTGCAGTATTGGTTTTAGTCTTTGAAACAAATTAGCGAGCATTAGGGTAGCTGTCAGACTAAAAAACACCTTTAGATACTATTTTATTGGAGGGCGAAATATAGAATCTGTATTCAGATAGGAATAGGATAAATTGCCGTTGCTAGTAAGTGTTTTTAATTTAGCGGTATATAATAAAGGAGGCTGAAAGTAAAAATTCTTTTCTATTTCTTCATAGAATACAAGATTAGACTCTGCTGAAATGTGTTTCTTTTCTTTATCACTTTCAGACTCCGAAGCTTTGGCTAACTCTTTTTTTAAATAACACTTTCCATTACATTCTAGTTTTGGCTCATTCTTATTTTCACACAGCTCATTTTTTATATAATCATAGAAAGCCGCATATTCCATAAGTGGTGCTATAGGCTTAAAAAGTATGACCAAAGATAATATGAGTGTTGTTGTTTTCACGATGCAAAGGTCGTGTTTTTTTTATAGTAACCATATTCATGATTGTTTGTTTAAATTATTGGATTGAATATTTAAATAGAGGAGTTTGCAAATAGCAAAGAACCATTATCCGTAATTATAGAATACCTCTGATTGAAATTGATTTTTCAATTATGGATAAGTATTTAGTAGAAAAAGTTAATTGAGTTTTACTGGAACTTTTAAAGAAAAACAACATCACTATCAGTATGACTGAAGAAAATCATTGTTATGAAAGCACAACTGCTGAAACTTTAAATGTTGATCAACTTTCAGGAGGCGCATACATTCTTGAAATCACGACAAAWGARAATAAATCATWYACAGAAAAATTTATTAAAAAATARTTTTTCTTTTTTCAGAAATATTAATCAATGCCTTGAGAAGAAATTKTYAAGGCATTTTTAATTCAAAAATTAAACTTATATTTGTGATTATTTATATTAACTCTAAATAAGTAACATTGAATATCAATCAATTAAAATATATTTTAGCGATAAAAGATCAACAGCATATTACTCGTGCTGCTGATAAATGCTGTGTTGCACAACCTACATTAAGTCGTGAGTTACAAAAACTTGAAAAAGAGTTAGATATCATGATCTTTGATAGATCTAGATCTCCAATAGTTCCTACTGCAAAAGGGGAAAAGGTCTTAATAATAGCAAAAGAAATTTTACACAAAATAAAGGAATTGGAAAATTGTGCTAAAGATGAAAATGACATATACCATCATACTTTTAATTTAGGTGTTTGGACGTGTTTAGCTCCTTATTTTTTGCCGTTTTTTCTTAAATTATTTGCTGATAAATACCCAAATATTAGGTTCAATATTTTTGAGCTTAATTTAATTCAACTTCAAAAAAAATTACATAACAATAGTTTAGATGCCTGTATAACGTATAGTTTTAAAGATCAATCAGGTTATTATGAATCAAAATTATATGACGAAACTTTTTTTGCTTACACGAGTTTAAAAGGAAATACTTGCCAACTGGAAAGAAAAGATGTAAATTTTTTTCACTTTCATAAACTTATTTTACAATATGATTTTGAATCAATTTTAAAAGAGATTAATTACAATGGTTTTGAAACTCACAAAGACTTCAGCATTGATTTGTCATACCAAAATGGATCTATAGAAACCATACGTAAAATTATTCAAATTAATGGAGGCACGACTATTTTACCTTCAGTAATTATAAATAAACATGATAAAAACTACATTAATCACTTAATGATTAATCAGCAACTCAAAGTCACTCTTCCAATAAAACTTGTTAGTCCACGTTTTTTTGAAAAAAAAGAACTTTTACTTTTAATTAAAAAGGAACTTAAAAACTCGTTCAGATTTTCTGTAAACTAAGTTTGCCAATATCCAATATTTATTCATTGTTTTTGGCTATGTAAACCATGTTATATGGCTATRAATTAATTTAAAATTAATCCGTAGTTTTGAGTAAGTCTAAATAAAAATAATATTATAATGGAAAAAATTACACTGTTAGCAACATTAATGTTCACATCAATAATGACTGCTCAGTTCTTTGAAGACTTTTCAACACATGAAGGAGTCGYTTATGGAACATCATTTTGGATAGGTCAGGATGAGATGCAATATCAAAATTTAATTACCGTAGGTTTTGATATCAATKATAATTATCTATCGAAACTTTATGAGTATCAAGATGGTCAATTTCAGGAAGTAGCGCATCAAATTAAGGCTTTAGGCCACGCCTCTGCTGATGTGTTAGATGCTAATCAAGATGGTTTAATGGACTTTGTTCTGACAGGAACTGATGAGAATGCAAGATATACTTATTTATACACTAAACAGGCTGATGGGAGTTTTCAAGAAAACTTATTACCAATTCAAGGAGTAGAAACAGGTAATCTAAAAGTTGGAGATGTAAATCAGGATGGAATTGATGATTTTGTTATTTTCGGAATGACTGATAATTACGATTATATAACAGTACTTTATTATGGTGACGGAAACGGAGGATTTACAGAATCTGATTTCAGTTTTTTGGGTAATACTAATGGTGATATAGTTTTTTTCGATGCGAATAATGACGGTTTTACAGATATTTTAATCTCAGGCTTCAGCTATAATTATGTTCCAGAAACTAAACTCTATCTTAATAACGGGAATGATAATTTTACAGAAAAAACAGATTCAGGTTTAGCAAATGTATATTTTGCAGGCTTAAGCACAGGTGATTTTGATAACGACGGATATTTAGATGTCTTAATATCAGGCATGAATGAAGATKATGAGGCTTTTACCGCTGTTTATAAAAATGATGGTACTGCTGTTTTTACAAAACAAGATGATATAGAGTTACAACAAGTTTATTTTGGGACCGCAGATTTTGTAGATTTTAACAATGATGGGCAACTTGATATCTTTTTGACAGGAACTGATTCAAATAACGAGTTATATGCTAAGCTTTACCAAAACAACAACAATAACTACTCTACTAATCCACATCTTAGTAACGTTTTTAAAGATACTYATATKAGTCGAGTGAGGTGGTCTGATTTTGATAACGACGGTGATATGGATGTTGTAGTTAATGGTYTTGATACTAATATGAATGTATTTACAACAATCTATAAAAATAATTTTGCAGATAACTTTTGCACTCCAACTTTTGAAAATAGTGCTTTAGGGCAGGCTATTACCCAAGTATCTTTTGAAAATATCAATAACAATTCATCAGCAGATAGTGAGTTARTTTATGAGGACTTTACATCTCAATCAACTCCATTACAAAAATCTGCAACCTATACAATTTCAGTATCTGGAGTTTCAAATGATTATCCTAGTGATATAATGATGTTTATTGATTATAATMAAAACWATTCATTTGATGACCTAGATGAAAGCTATTATTTAGGAAGAATTGATCCTACAGATTTAACATCTACTAATATATTATCAACTGAGGTGACTATTCCTGAAAATGCTATCAYAGGCAGTACAAAATTAAGAGTTATTAAAGCAACTAACACCGAAGCTTTAAATAACCCAAATGCACCCAATGTTATCACATCCGCCTGTAATAGTACCTTATTAGCAGGTCAAACAGAAGATTATACTGTTATTATAAGRAATAGCCCTAATTGTTCTTTACCGTCAAATCTCGAAGCAGAACAATTATCTACTGGAGAAGTTTTTGTTAGCTGGACTGCCCCAGATGATATTAACTTCACAAATTACTATTGGTCTGTAGTGGTTGAAGGAAATCAACCTTTAGACAATAACATTATAAAGCAAGGAGTTTTATCAAATGACATCAATAGCCTGATAATTAATGATTTAGATCCAGCTAGATATGACTTTTACATCATTACTAATTGTAGCTCAGATATAAATGATTCAGCTATGCTAACTTTTGAAGTAGAGACTTTATCAAACCAAGATTTTTCAAAACTTTCTGATATAAATATTTATCCAAATCCGGTTGAAAATAAATTAAATATACAAGGTTTAGAATCTTTAGAACTTGAGCGTTTATCAGTTTATAACATGATGGGCCAGCAATTGCTTGAGAGCGCATCTGCTGAAACTTTAAATGTTGATCAACTTTCAGGAGGCGCATACATTCTTGAAATCACGACAAAAGAGAATAAATCATATACAGAAAAATTTATTAAAAAATAGTTTTTCTTTTTTCAGAAATATTAATCAATGCCTTGAGAAGAAATTTTTAAGGCATTTTTTATTGAATACCATCA
>NZ_NEXQ01000007.1:0-82244 GCF_002810405.1 Psychroflexus sp. S27
GTGTTAATATCAAGAGAATAGGTAGTGTAATTTAAACTCTGTCTGGTTCATTTTTTATCCATTTCTAAATCATACGAAACATGTTTTCGACTGATTTGGGAATGCGACCTAGCGTCGGCGACACGTGCTGGTTGGGTTCTACCGATATCCAGATCAATTCTATCCTCAAAGATAATATATAATTGCTGAATGGTTGTACTCCAATTGTGCAGTGGGCTTGTCCATTTTTTTTGAATATTCATCGTTGCCAAATAGACTAGCTTTAGAAGTGCTATGTCATTGGTGAAAGCTCCCTTGGTCTTGGTTACTTTTCTTACTTGTCTGTGATAGCCTTCAACAGCGTTTGTAGTGTAAATGATTTTTCTGATCGGTGCTGTGTACTTGAAGTATTGGGATAAATGTTCCCAATTGTTTTTCCAGCTCTGTATTACCACGGGGTATTTGGCACCCCATTTTTCTTCAAGCTTTATCAGCTCGTCCTCTGCTATTCCCTTGTTTGTCGCCCTATACACCAGTTTAAGGTCGCGCATAAACTCTTTTTGGTCCTTTGAGGCTATGTACTTTAACGAATTGCGTATTTGATGGACTATGCACAACTGAACCTCTGCCTTGGGAAACACACTTAGTATGGCACTGGTAAATCCTTTCAGGTTATCGGTACAGGCTATCAAGATATCTTCAAGCCCTCTGTTGTTCAAATCTGTCAGCACCTGCAACCAAAAATTGGCACCTTCGCTCTCGGAAAGGTAAATGCCCAAAATTTCCTTCTGCCCATTTTTGTTTATCCCCAATATATTATAAAGTGCCTTGTGCACGATCTTACCCTCCACCTTGACCTTATAATGCATCGCATCCAGCCATACAATACAGTAGAGCGGTTCTAGAGGACGGTTCTGCCAGGCTTTTACATCAGGTATGATCCGGTCTGTGATCTGGCTCAGGACGGTGTGGGATATATCGGTATCGTACATTTCCTTTATGTGCGATGAGATGTCACGATAGCTCATGCCAAGTCCGTAAAGACCTATGATCTTGTCCGATAGGTTGTCGGCAAGGATGCTCTGGCGCTTCTTTACGAGCTCTGGTTCAAAGCTGCTCTGGCGGTCCTGGGGAGTCTCTATATCAAAGGTGCCAAAACCGCTCTTGATGGTTTTCCTGCCCTTGCCATTGCGCTTGTTCCCCTTGGACCGTTCCTGCTCGTCCAGATGGCCCTCCATCTCTGATTCAAGGGCTTTCTCTATAAAGTTCTTCAGCATGGGAGCAAAAGCGCCATCCTTGCCGAAAAGGCTCTTGCCGGACATGAATTGTTCCAGTGCCTTTTTCTCTAATTCTTGTTGTTCTTTTGTTGTCATAATATCTGATTAAAATTAAACTAAAATTTTTAATCAGACAGAGTTCAGTTTACACTCTCAGGAATTGAAGTTAACGCGGATCTTTCTGATTGTGATGTGCTTTTAGGTGTTAAAGAAGTACCGATTGATGCGTTGATTCCTGATAAATCATATTTCTTTTTTTCGCATACCATTAAGATGCAGCCTTATAATCGTGATTTACTAAAAGCGATTTTGGATAAAAACATCAAACTTTACGATCATGAAGTGATTACAAATAAAAATGATTCTCGCTTGATTGGTTTTGGTCGATATGCTGGTTTGGTTGGTGCTTATAATGGTTTTAGAGCTTTAGGTTTACGCGATGGCCTTTTTAACTTGAATAAAGTTGAAAATTTACCGGATTTAAATGCAGTTAAAAATGAGCTTGATAAAATATCGATTCCTGGAATGAAAATTTGTTTAACAGGAAAAGGTAAGGTCGGTTATGGCGCTAAAGAAATTCTAGATTACTTAAAAATCAAAGAAGTTTCTGCAACTGATTATCTGAATAAGAATTTTGAAGAAGTTGTTTACACTCATATTGACTTTTTAGATTACAACAAATTAAAAGAGACGACTGGCGCAAGAAAAGGTAAATCTCATTTTTATGAACATCCAGAAGCTTACAAATCTGATTTCATGAAATACGCAAAAGTTACTGATTTCTTTATCGCAGGGCATTATTATGGAGAAGGAGCACCTTATCTCATTACTAAAGAAGATACGAAATCAGCAGATTTTAAAATCAATCTGATTGCCGATGTGAGTTGTGATATTGATGGTCCTATAGCAAGTACAATTCGACCTTCAACAATTGCAGATCCTTTTTATGGTTATGATGCTGAAAAAGAGAAAGAAGTTTCTTTTGATGCTGATAATGCAATTACTGTGATGGCTGTCGATAATTTACCATGTGAATTGCCAAAAGATGCAAGTGAAGGTTTTGGTGATATGTTTGAAAAACATGTGATCCCTGCTTTTTTTAATAATGATAAAGATGGTATTTTGGAAAGAGCCTTAATGACATCTGAAGGTGAATTAACTCAAAGATATTCTTATTTACAAGAATTTGTTGATGAATAGATTTTAATGATTCACCAATCACTTATATCGATTAAGAATAAGCTTTTAAACCTTATTTTGATCTTATCTTTGATGTAAAATTTGTACTATGAGATTTCACACAAGAAAATGGGTTAAGCCCGAAGATTTAAATCCAAACGGAACTTTGTTTGGTGGACGATTATTAGAGTGGATTGATGAAGAGGCAGCTTTGTATTCAATTATTCAGCTCGAAAACCAGAAAACAGTCACTAAATTTATGAGTGAAATAGATTTTAGAAGCTCAGCTGAACAAGGTGATATTATCGAAATTGGTATTGAAGTGATCAAATTTGGTCATGCCTCATTAACATTAAAATGTGAAGTGAGAAATAAAATGACTCGTAAAACAATTATCACAGTTGATCGTATCGTTATGGTAAGCCTTGACGAACATGGCAAAGCCAAAGCTCACGGAAAAACTGAAGTAGAGTATGTTAAAGACAGATTAAATGATTAACCTTTAGGTAAATATTTTTTATCAGCGTAAAAAGGTCCAAATGGTAAAACAGAACAAAAAATAACAATTAAAAGTGTTTTGCCAGACCAATTAAGTTTTTCATACATGAAATATGCACCGATGATATAAAGGACAAATAATATACCGTGTGCCATACCCACAGTTTGAACATATTCAGGCATATTAAACATATATTTTAAAGGCATTGCGATTCCTAATAAAACTAAAAAAGAAACTGCTTCTAAAATGCTAATAATCTTAAATGCTTTAATCATTTTATTTAAATAATAGAGTTTAAATTTTAATTTGAAAGCTTAAAAACATGAAACATGATTTAATTGCTTTAAATTTGTGCAAAATTAATGCTTTTTAGTCAAAAAACACATCTAAACATGAAAATATTAGTTACTGGAGGATTGGGTTTTATCGGTTCACATACAGTTGTTGCGCTTCTTGAAAAAGATTATGATGTTCATATCATCGATAATCTTTCAAACTCTTCATTAAGTGTTTTAGAAGGTATTGCAAAAATCACTCAAAAAGCTCCTAGTTTTTATAATTTTGATTTAAGAAACGAAGAAAAAGTAGACGCATTTTTTAAAGAACACGATGATATAGATGGCGTTATTCATTTTGCGGCTTCGAAAGCAGTTGGTGAAAGTGTTGAAAACCCTTTGCTTTATTATGAAAATAACATCAATGCGCTGGTTTATTTATTGAAGAATATAACAAAGCTTAATCATAAGAATCTAATTTTCAGTTCATCATGTACGGTTTATGGTGAAGCAGATCAATTGCCAATTACTGAAGAAGCGCCAATTAAAAAAGCAGAATCACCCTACGGTAACACAAAACAGATTGGAGAAGAAATAATCAGCGATACTTGCCGAGCATATGATAACTTTAAAGCAATTTCACTAAGATATTTTAACCCGATAGGCGGACACTCATCAACCTTAATAGGTGAGTTGCCTATTGGGACTCCACAGAACTTGATTCCATACATGACACAAACGGCTATTGGGCAACGTGATGAACTGTCAATATTTGGTGATGATTACCCAACAGCAGATGGAACTTGTATTAGAGATTATATTCATGTCATGGATTTGGCTGAAGCTCACGTAGTTGCTCTTGAAAGATTATTTGGAAGTGAAAAAGATGGCCTTTATGAAGTTTTTAACCTCGGAACAGGCAAAGGAAGTTCTGTAAAGGAAATTGTGGACGCTTTTGAAAAAGTAACCCGACAAAAATTAAATTATAAGATAGTTGGCCGTCGTCAAGGTGATGTTGTTGCAGCTTATGCCGATACGGAAAAGGCAAAAGATGTTTTGGGATGGCAAACAAAATTAACTTTGGAAGATGCTCTTGAAGCGGCTTGGAATTGGCAAATTAAACTTAAAGAAGAAGATTAAAAAGTTTAGTTTAAACGATAAAAAAAAATGGTTTCAAACTCAATTGAAACCATTTTTTTGATTTAAGTTTTAAATTAAAATTCGGAAGTGAAATGAAATTTAATAGAAGGATATTTTTGCTGAGTCATTTGAAGTGAAAATGGCGAATCAGCAAGGAATACAAGCTGGTCATGTTTGTCTTTGGCTAAAAATTTAGATTTAACACGTTTAAAGTCTTGAAATTCTTCACTTTTTTCATTATCGGCTTCTATCCAGCAGGCTTTGTGAACATTGATGTTTTCATAAGAACATTTAGCACCATATTCATGCTCTAATCTATACTGAATCACTTCATATTGTAACGCACCAACAGTTCCGATAATCTTTCTGTTGTTGAGTTCAAGCGTAAAAAGCTGTGCAACACCTTCATCCATCAACTGCTCGATTCCTTTATAGAGTTGTTTAGACTTCATAGGATCTGCATTGTTAATATATCTAAAATGCTCAGGTGAGAAACTTGGTGTTCCTTTATAATTAATAATTTCGCCTTCGGTTAAAGTATCACCAATTTTAAAATTCCCAGTATCATGTAAACCAACGATGTCACCAGGAAACATTTCATCAACAATCTGTTTTTTTTCGGCAAAAAAAGCACTTGGACTTGAGAATTTTAAATTTTTGCTTAATCTAACGTGTTTATAAGGTTTATTTCTTTCAAATTTACCAGAAACAACTTTGACAAAAGCCAATCTGTCTCTGTGTTTGGGATCCATATTTGCATGAATTTTAAAAACAAAGCCTGTAAATTTATCTTCATTAGGTTTAACTTCGCGTTCTTCACCTTCTTTTGGCTGTGGAGGAGGAGCAATGTCAATAAAACAATCAAGTAATTCACGAACACCAAAATTATGTAAAGCCGAACCAAAGAAAACAGGTTGTAACTCACCTTTTAAGTATTCTTCTTTATCAAATTGTGGGTAAACACCTTCGGCTAGCTCAAGATCTTCACGTAAAGTTTCAGCAGCAGTATCACCAATAAGCTCATCGAGCTCTTTGGTGTTGAGATCTTTCACTTCAACTGTGTCTTCGATGTCTTTTTTAGGATCGCCAGTAAAAAGATTAACATTCTGCTCATATATATTATAAATTCCTTTAAAATCATATCCCATACCAATAGGATAGCTTAAAGGTGTCACTTTTAAATGAAGTTTTTGTTCGATTTCATCGAGAAGTTCAAAACCATCTTTACCTTCACGGTCAAGTTTGTTAATAAAAACAATCATCGGAATGTTTCTCATTCGGCAAACTTCAACAAGTTTTTCAGTTTGTTCCTCAACACCTTTAGCAACATCAACGACAACGATTACACTGTCGACAGCAGTTAAAGTTCTGAAGGTATCTTCCGCAAAATCCTTGTGACCAGGTGTGTCAAGAATATTGATTTTTTTGTCTTTATATTCAAAACCAAGAACGGAAGTAGCAACAGAAATACCTCGTTGACGTTCGATTTCCATAAAGTCACTCGTCGCTCCTTTTTTTACTTTATTAGATTTTACTGCGCCAGCTTCTTGAATTGCGCCACCAAAGAGAAGTAGTTTCTCCGTAAGCGTAGTTTTACCTGCATCTGGGTGTGATATAATTCCAAATGTTCTTCTTCTTTTTATTTCGTCTTCAAATTTCATTTCGCAAATGTAATTTTTTTAAAATATAAAACCAATGTTAAAAAAATGTTGTACTTTGGTCATTCAATCTTATTTTTGAAAATTCCAACGATTTTCAAAAGAAATGAAGAAAAATCCTATGCCAAAACTCAAAACTTTTCACCTGTTTTTTTTGTTTTTCTTTACTGTGATTTATCAAGTTTATTCACAGGATCAAGGTATAAATTTTTATCAAAACATACTTAATGAAATCACAGCTCAAAAGGGAACCCTTACTGGTAAAATTTATAGAGATGTAAATGGTAATGGGACTGAAGATGTTGGTGAGCCTGGTATTGAAAATGTCAGTGTTATCTTTGTCGATTCAAATGGAAATGGACAAACTGTTCAATCAGACGCTAATGGTAACTGGACTGAAGAAGTTATTGCAGGGAATACATTAATTCTTATCGATAACACAAGTTTACCTTCTGGAGCGCTTCTTACCGAGGGAACTGAACCCTCTACAATCAATGTTATCTCGGGTGGGATAGTTAATGCAGAAAAACTAGGATATGCTTTTGTAGGTGATATTTCTGGTCATGTTTATTATGATGTCAATGGTAACGGTATTCAAAATGGTTTAGAAGCTGATATGGCAAATGTTGAGATAATCATAGAGGATGATTATGGAAATAGCCAATCAATATTTACTGATGCTAATGGTGATTGGTCTATACAGTAAATTATCAGTGGATCTGTAACGGTTACCATTAATGAAAATGATCCCAACTTTCCTACAGGAGCCTTTCAAACAGAAGGTAGTAATCCTTCAATACATCAATTAGCTGCTGGATCATCTTTATTTACAGAAAATGATGGTTTTTATGAATCAGGATTGATCGAAGGAATTTTATATAATGATTTAAATGGAAATGGCACACAAGACTCAGGTGAGCCAGGAATTCCAGGAGTAGAGATTCAAGTTTTGACATCATTGGGTTATCAAGACAATAGAATTACGGGATTAAATGGACAATATGATATTCGAGTTCCAGAAGGGACAACGGTTGTAGAAGTTAACGAAGCTGATAATGACTTCCCAACAGGCGCTGTTCAAACAGAAGGAACAAACCCAACAACGATTCAAGTTATTAATGGTGATACTTACGAAGAGATTGATGGATATATGCTTCAAGGAGAATTAGAAGGTCATGTTTATTATGATGTTAATGGTAATGGCATTCAAGATGGTTTAGAAGCTGATATGGCCAATGTTGAAATTGAAATTGTTGATGCATTAGGAACAACATATTCAGTAATTACAGATGCCAATGGAGATTGGTCAGTAGTTTTACCAGAAGGAGATGCAACATCGACAATCATTGAAAGTGATCCTAACTTTCCGACAGGAGCTTATCAATCAGAAGGGACAAATCCAACAACATCAACAATAGTTGCAAACCAGACAATTCAAGAGATCGATGGTTTTTATGAATCAGGATTGATCGAAGGAATTTTATATAATGATTTAAATGGAAATGGCACACAAGATTCGGGTGAGCCAGGAATTACAGGAGTAGAGATTCAGGTTTTAACATCATTAGGTTATCAGGATAATAGAATTACAGGATTAAATGGTCAATACGATATTCGAGTTCCAGAAGGAACAACAGTTGTAGAGGTCAACGAAGCTGATAATGATTTTCCAACAGGAGCCGTTCAAACAGAAGGCACAAACCCAACAACAATACAAGTTGTCAATGGTGAGACTTACGAAGAAATTGATGGTTATTATTTACCGTCTGGTGATGAAACAGGCATATTGACAGGACATTTATACAATGATGAAAATGGAAATGGAACACAAGATTCTGGTGAACCAAACCTTTCAGATATTGATGTTGAAATCACAGATTTTGATGGTGTTGTTAGTATTGTGACAACAGATACAAATGGAGATTGGTCGATAGAATTACCAATCGGGGCTGCAATTTCTGATATTGATCAAACGGATCCTGATTTCCCAACAGGCGCTGTTCAAACAGAAGGAACAGATCCAACAACGACAAATGTCTTACCAAATCAAACAGTATTATCTGATCTTGATGGTTTTTATATACCGGATCCATCCAAGTTAGCAGAAGTAGAAGGCCGAATTTATCATGATGTTGATGGTAATGGGACACAAGATGCAGGAGAGCCAGGTTTAGAAAATATTGATGTCATCTTAACTGACGACTTCGGTACGCAAACAATTGTATTTACAGATGTAAATGGAGATTGGATAGGAGAGGTTGTGGCAGGAAATATAGAATCTCAAATAGATCAAACAGATTCAGATTTCTCTTCAGGATATGTTCAAACAGAAGGAACAAATCCAACAACGACATTTGCACCACCAAATCAATTGACATTCACAGAAAATGATGGATTTACTGATCCGAATTCTTCAACACAAACAGGCATATTAACAGGACATTTATACAATGACGTTAATGGAAATGGAACACAAGATTCAGGTGAACCAAACCTTTCAGATATTGATGTGGAAATTACAGATTTTGATGGTGTTGTTAGTATTGTAACGACAGATTCAAATGGAGATTGGTCAATAGAATTACCAATCGGGGCTGCAATTTCTGATATTGATCAAACGGATCCTGATTTCCCAACATTAGCAATACAAACAGAAGGAACAGATCCAACAACGACAAATGTCTTACCAAATCAAACAGTATTATCTGATCTTGATGGTTTTTATATACCGGATCCATCCAAGTTAGCAGAAGTAGAAGGCCGAGTTTACCATGATATTGATGGCAATGGTACTCAAGATAGTGGAGAGCCAGGTTTAGAAAATATTGATGTCATCTTAACTGACGACTTCGGTACGCAAACAATTGTATTTACAGATGTAAATGGAGATTGGATAGGAGAGGTTGTGGCAGGAAATATAGAATCCCAAATAGATCAAACAGATTCAGATTTCCCTTCAGGATATGTTCAAACAGAAGGAACAAATCCAACAACGACATTTGCACCACCAAATCAATTGACATTCACAGAAAATGATGGATTTACTGATCCTGATCCAACAACACCACCTGAAGATGAATTAATTATTTATAATGCTGTTTCACCTGATGGTAATGGAAAGAATGATTTCTTTAAAATTAAGGGGATTGAAAATTTCCCGGATAATAGTGTTCGAATTTTTAACCGTCAAGGGGTTTTAGTTTACAAAGCAAAATCTTATGACAATTCATCAACTCGATTTGAAGGAATAAGTGAAGGGAATCTGACAATTCAAAAATCAAAAGAACTTCCGTCTGGAAATTATTTTTACATTCTTGAATATATAGACTCTAATGGTAAAGGACACAAATTAACAGGATATCTTTATTTGGCAAACTGATCAAACTATGACACAAAAGAGACGACATAAAAATTACTTTTATTTTAGCCTTGTTTTTTTCATGGGATTAATGTTTAATCATGGCGATGTGGCTTTTGCACAACAAGATCCTCATTTTACTCAATACATGTATAATACAATGAGTATCAACCCAGCTTACGCAGGGTCTAGGGATGTGTTGAGTGCTACAGTTTTACATAGATCTCAATGGTTAGGCTTCGATGATGGACCTCAAACTCAAACTTTAACAGTGCATTCTCCATTGAAGAGGGAGAATATGGGATTAGGATTATCAGTAGTTCATGACAAAATTGGGATTGCTTCTGATACATATATCAATGGTGTATATAGCTATTCAATTGATATTTCTCGTTTTTCTAAAATTACTTTTGGCTTAAATGCTGGTGTTAATATGCTTAATGTAGATTTTAATAAACTGAATATTGAAGACAATACTGATCCTATTTTTCAAAACAATATTGATAATAAACTCTCACCACAGTTTGGCTTGGGTATTTTATTAAACAATGATAAATATTATGTGGGAATCAGTTCTCCAGCTTTACTTGCAACCGATCATTTTGACGGTTCTTCAGATTCAAAAGCAGAAATTAGAGATAGAGTTCACTATTACTTAACCTCAGGTGTTGTCTTAGATTTATCAAACACAGTAAGATTTAAACCCTCAATTTTAATCAGACATGTTAGTGGTTCTCCTTTAATGGCTGAATTATCGACTAATTTTTTATTTAATAATAAATTTACTGTTGGTGCAGCTTATCGCTATGATAGTGCATTTAGTGGTTTATTTGCATTTCAAGCATCAGATTCTATACTATTAGGCTTATCTTACGATTCTGATATTACTGAATTTTCAGCGCATAACAATGGATCTTTAGAAGTTTTCTTGCGCTTTGAATTGTTTAAACGTTATAAGAAAATGTACACGCCTAGATTCTTTTAGTTATGAAAAAAATATTTTTTTTACTTATTATAATTTCATTAGGGAGCTGGAATTCCTATGCTCAAAAAGATAAATTAGACGAGGCAAATAAGATGTTTGAGCGATATGCATTTATCGATGCTCAAAAAATATATCTCGAAGTTGCAAATGCTGGTTATA
This sequence comes from Psychroflexus sp. S27, assembly GCF_002810405.1. Lineage (NCBI taxonomy): Bacteria > Pseudomonadati > Bacteroidota > Flavobacteriia > Flavobacteriales > Flavobacteriaceae > Psychroflexus > Psychroflexus sp. S27. The sequence goes on from NZ_NEXQ01000007.1 coordinate 10,510, forward strand.
AATCAGAGAACTTGTTTAAAAAATTAGGTGATTCCTATTATTTCAACAGTGATTTACAATCAGCTGAAAAGTGGTATTCTGAACTTTTTGAACTCAATGCAAATCAAGAAAAAGAATATATATTTAGATATGCACAAGCCTTAAAATCTAAAAAGGAATATGACAAGGCTGATAAGTTGATGCTTAAGTATGATGATTTAGATGGTTCTGATTCAAGAGTGACAATGCTCAAAAAAGAGCCAAATTATTTACAATTAATTGAAATGCAATCAGGCAAATTCACAATAGATTCAATGCCTGTTAATTCCAGCCTTTCTGATTTTGCACCCAAGGTTATCAATGATTCACTCTTGGTTTTCGCCTCAAATCGGAAGCAATCATCTTCTGTTCAAAGAATTCATGAATGGAATAATCAACCATATTTAGACTTATATCAAGTTGAAGTTGATGATTCATTAAATGTTATTGGTGAAATCAAAGTTTTACCTGAAGTGATCAATTCTAAATTTCATGAATCTTCTGCAACATTTACACGAGATGGGCAAACAATTTATTTTACGAGGAATAATTATACCGATAAGAAATTTGGAAAAAGTTCTGGAGGAATTAATTTTTTAAAAATTTATAAAGCTGTTAAAAAAGATGATGGGACGTGGTCAAAACCTGTAGAACTTCCATTTAATAATGATGAATATTCTGTAGCTCACCCTTCATTAAATAAAGAAGAGGATCGTTTGTACTTCGCATCTGATATGCCAGGAACACACGGTATGTCTGATATATTTTATGTTGATATCAATTCAGATGGAACCTATTCTCAACCTGTTAATCTTGGAGACAAAATCAATACAGAGGGAAAGGAAAGCTTCCCTTACATAGATGATAATAACTTACTCTATTTCTCTTCAAATGGACATGTTGGCCTTGGCGGCTTAGACATTTTTGTTGTTGTCCATAAAAAAGATGGCACTTTTGGTGATGTTTTCAATGTCGGAAGGCCGATTAATAGTTCGAAAGATGATTTTAGTCTTTACATGAATACTGAAACTGGTCGTGGATTATTTTCTTCTAATCGCGATGGTGGTTTAGGAGAAGATGATATTTATTCCTTTAAACAGTTAGATAAATTAATTACGGGTTGTGAGCAAACCCTTGCGGGTTATATCACAAAAGTTGATAGTGAAAAAGGACTTTCTGACATTAAAGTAGAACTCTTTGATGAAGATTTAAACTTACTTGATTCTGCGCAAACAGATGCTAATGGTAATTATAAATTTGATGTCGAGTGTGACAAGCGTTATGTAGTACGCGTATCTAAAGATGGATTCGCAACCATTGAAGACCTTGTTAAAACAGGTCAAGATTACGAAGGTGAACTCAGTAAAAATTTCGAGCTTCAAGAAGGAAGTGAGCTTGGTGTGACCAAAGCTGGAAAAGGTGATGACCTTAGAAATTTATTACAACTTGATCCTATTTACTTTGATTTAGATGATGCAACTATTAGAACTGATGCAGAAGTTGAACTGCAGAAAGTAATAGCCGTATTGAAGCAATATCCTCAAATGAAAATCGATATTCGTTCGCATACGGATAGTCGTGCAGGAGACGCTTACAATAAAATTCTTTCAAACAAAAGAGCAAAAGCTACAATGCAATACGTGACGGGTAGAGGTGAAGTCGATCAGGCTAGAATTAGCGGAAAAGGCTATGGTGAAACACAACTTGTTAACAGATGCTCAAATGGTGTTAATTGTACTGAGGCAGAACACGCACTTAACCGTCGCTCCGAATTTATTATTCTGAATGAAAACGAAACACCAGAGTCAATTCGAGAAGAAATGTATAGCAAGGTTTCCGAGGGTATTGAATCAAATAATAATACAAATGAAAATATAGATCAAGATGATTTATATAATTTCGAAGATACCTCAAAAGAAGTCTACACTGTTCAGATAGGTGCTTTTAAACCAGGATCAAAACCAAATTTCGATCAATTTACAAATGTATTTTCACATGTTTATCCTGATAATTTTGAACGCTATTTTTCTGGTGTTTTTGAGACAAGAGAGGAAGCTGATCGTTATAAATTAAAAGTTAGAAAGATGGGTGCTGATGGCGCTTTTACAGTAGGACTCAAAGGTGAGTCACGATTTTAAATAAAAATACTAAATAATTCATAATTGAGCGTCTTTATCACAGAGACGCTCTTTCTTTGTAGGAAAGCTTATATTAAATGCAAACTGACTTAGATTATTCAAAATTCGTTATCTTGGTTGACAAAAATGATCAAGAATTAGGATTGATGGAGAAAATTGAAGCGCATGAAAAGGCGCTTTTACATCGTGCTTTTTCTGTTTTTATTTACAATGATAAAGGCGAATTGATGTTACAACAGCGTGCTTTAGGTAAATATCATACACCTGGTTTATGGACTAACACATGTTGTAGTCATCAAATTAAAGGTGAAACCAACATTGAAGCTGGTCAGCGTCGTCTGCAAGAAGAAATGGGTTTTACAACTGACTTAAAAGAAACAAGTTCATTTATTTATAAAGCGCCATTCGATAATGGTTTAACTGAGCATGAATACGATTACATGATGGTTGGTTATTATAATGGCGAGCCTGATGTAAACCCAGAGGAAGTTAATGCATGGAAGTGGATTTCATTAGATGATTTGAAATTAGACATTGATGAAAACCCGAAAGATTATACGGCTTGGTTTAAAATTATCTTCGAAAAACATTATCAATACATGAAACTTAATTAAATGCCAAAAGTAACTGTACATCGTAAAGCACATTTCAATGCAGCGCATCGATTGCATCGCGAGGATTGGGATGAGGCTAAGAATAAAGAAATTTTCGGAAAATGTAATAACCCGAATTTTCATGGGCATAACTATAAGTTAATTGTTTCTGTTACAGGAGAAATTGATCCTGAAACAGGCTACGTGATAGATTTAAAAATCTTAAAAGAGATCATTAAATCTAAAGTTGAAGATGATTTTGATCATAAGAATCTTAATTTAGAAGTTGAAGATTTTAAGAAACTTAATCCAACAGCAGAAAATATTTCTGTTGTTATTTATAATAGAATTAAAGCTCACCTTGATCCTAAATTAGAATTAGAAATAACACTCTACGAAACACCGCGTAACTTTGTAACCTATAAAGCTTAAACTATGGCACTTAAAAGAGGAGATATCATTCCAAACTTTTCATTAAAAGATCAAAATAATGAAGAATTTGATAGTTCTTCTATTATTGGTCAAAAACCAGTTGTTATTTATTTTTATCCTAAAAATTTTACACCTGGTTGTACAAAAGAAGCTTGTCAATTTAGAGACACTTATCAAGATTTTCAAGATTATGGAGCAGAAGTGATTGGGATTAGCAATGATAGTCAGAAATCTCATCAGAAATTTGCTCAAAAACATGAATTACCTTTCATACTGCTTTCAGATTCTAATAATAAAGTCAGAAAAAAATTTGGTGTTAAAAAATCACTTTTAGGAATGGTTCCTGGACGCGAAACTTTCGTCATAGATCAAAACGGTCAACTTATTTACAGATTCAATAGCCTTGATGCTTCTAAACACATGAAAAAGGCGTTAAAAGTTATTAAAGATCTCTAAATGAATAAATCTAAATTAGGATTAATAAAATTTAAACCCATTTTAAAAAATAAAATATGGGGCGGTCAAAAGTTAAAAAATCAACTTGGTAAAGAGAGTAATTCTGATCAAGTTGGTGAAAGTTGGGAGATTAGTGAAGTCACTGAGAATGTTTCTATCGTTGAAGATGGAGGTTTTAAGAACCTAAGCTTATCAGAACTTATTAAGCAACATCCAGTAGATATGCTTGGTCAAGAATCGATTGATAAATTCGGGAATCAATTTCCTATTCTTTTTAAATTCATAGATGCCGCAGAGCGTCTTTCAGTTCAGTTACATCCCAATGATGAGATAGCTAAAAAAAGACATCAATCTTTTGGAAAAACAGAAATGTGGTATATTATTGATGCCGATCCTGAAGCTTTCATTATTGCAGATTTTAAAGAAAACCTTTCACCTGAATCTTATCAAGAATATTTAAATGAGGGAACTTTAGTCGATCATTTGCAATACATTAAAGTTAAAAGTGGAGATGTTTTTTATATCAAACCTGGTCTTGTTCATGCTATTGGAGAAGGTGTTCTTTTAGCTGAAATTCAGCAAACATCAGACATTACTTACCGTATTTATGACTGGATGCGTCAAGATAAAGATGGAAATTATCGTGATCTACATACAGATTTGGCTATAGACGCAATTGATTTTAATGTTGATTATCAATATCAAATTGATTATCAAAAAGAGCAAGGAGGTATTCAGGAATTGTTACACACGGATTATTTTAAAACAGATTATATCAACATTTCTAAAGATGAAAACTTAAAGATTGAAACTTGTCAAAAATTCATGGTCTTGATGTGCGTTGAAGGGAAAGTTGAGTTAAAAACTGACAATGAATCCAGTATTTTAAAAAAAGGAGAAACAATTTTTGTTCCTGCTATACTTGATGAAATAATACTGACTACTCTTAAAAATTCTCGTTTACTCAAGGTAACGATTTAATCAAAAAAATGCCGTACTTTTGTCAAAAATAAAAATATGGCAAGTGTAAGAAACTTAAAAAAAGACTTGAATAATACTTACGGAGCAATCATTGATGGTGCCCTTATTCATCAGGTCTCAGCTCCAAAAGAAGATCAAAATAAATCAGAAGCTTTAATTGAAGATGTGATTACTGATTTTGATCAAATTATTTTAGAGATTAACAAGAAAGATGTTGAGAACAGATCTAAACATTTAAGATCAGTTAATCATAAAATGGAGGAAAATGCAAATCAATTTATTGAGCGTTTAAACTCTCTATAAAAAGATTAATTTTTTTGATGAAAGCTGTTTGATAAACGAAATTAACCTGAACTATGTTTAGATGTTTTGTTTCTTAAACAGCTTTTTTAATTAAGCATTGTAATACCTGCTTGTCCAAATTGCCGAATTAAAGTTCTTTCCTTTTGCAAATCCGTAGTAAAGTGCAACGCCAAGAATCCACTTAAACATAAAGATAAAGAGAATAAAAGATTCTAAACCTGCATCTTCTTTATTCATAAAAAAACCTTGAGGTAATAAATATGTTACAAGTAGAGAAATTATAAATGCCGTAAAAATAAAATTTTCTAAATTTATTAATGGCCACATTTTGATTCTGCGAAAAGGACTTAAATCATTTCCCCATTTATGAATCAAGTAATAATAACCATTTTCAATTGGTGCAAATAATAAAGGATCATCAGCATTAGCAAGTTTAAAAAGCTTTGAAGGAGCCATTATTTTAAATCCGCTCAAACTTGTTTCATGCGTTTTTTCTAAATCCTTAATATTTTGAATTGCTTCATAAGGTAAATCAGCCTTGAATAATTGACTGTTTAGAAATCTCAATCTATAAGAAATACATATTTTTTTGATATCATCAATATGATAAACGCGGTTAGTTTCAAGTGCACCAATTTCAAAATTATTTGTTGATTGATTGTTATTTGAAGAAGTTGCTCTTTCAAGAACATCTTGATCACGTTGATCAACCTCATTAAAAATAGAGCTAACTTGAGAAAGTAATTCCTCTTGTGTTACTGATTTTCCACGTTGTTTGTCGAGTGCAGTTTGTAAATTTGTTGGCTTAAACTTCATATCTTCAATGCTATAACGAGCATAAATTTATAAAGTATTCAAGATATTATCAACCAGAAATCAGTTTTTAACAAAAAATAACTTTAGTTGAAGTGATAAATGTCATTGTAATTGTTGAAATAATTTTTCATGAAATTACTTATGAGGTTTCATTCTTACGAAATTGTAAACAGCTTTTCCTTCAGCCAATAAAGTTTTTTGAGGATCGCTCTCTAGATAGGCCTTCATTTTGGTGACCAAAATACGGCTTCCTAACCTTTGCGTTTCTCCTTCAACGATAATTGCTTCAGCATGAGCAGGTCTTAAAAAATCAACTCTGATGTCTATTGTTGACATCTTATCTTCCAAAGATGTTAAGTGTGTCACGCCAACAATACCGCCAACTGAATCCATAATTGTTGTGATAATTCCGCCGTGCCAACGTTGTGAGCGAACATCTCCGACAACCTCTGGTCTAAAAGGAACTTTGACTTTAGCAAAGTCTTTCTTGATTTCAAGCAATTCCAATCCTAAGAATTTATGAATAGGAATGAAGTTTTCAATCATATTCTTGACAAAATCGTCGGTCAGATCCATATTGATTTATCTTAAACTTGCATTTAATTGACTTTCAAATTGCTTTTGCAACTTTGTCATTATTTTATCAACTTGTTTGTCGGTTAAAGTTTTATGGTCATCTCTGAATTTAAAACTCACAGCATAGCTTTTTTTACCATCGGGTAATTTATCACCTTTGTAAACATCAAACAAATCAACATTTTTCAATAATTTCTTATCGGTTTTTAAAGCGATTTTTTCAATTTCGTTAAATGAAATATGTTCATCAACTAACAAAGCAAAATCTCTTTGCGTTGAAGGAAATTTTGAAATCTTTTGACCTACGAAATTTGTTTTTTTGATAAATTCAAGAACTAAATCCCAGTTAATATCTGCAAAAAGGACATTTTGATCAATATCAAACTCTGAAAGAATTTTAGAATTTACACGACCAAATTCAGCAATTTTTTTCTTTTTGAATTTGACAGAAAGACCTTCAGAAATTGTTTGCGTTTCTTTATTAGCAAATTTAATTTTTGATAAACCTAAACTTGTGAAAAGCGAAACTAAAATTCCTTTTAAATAAAAGAAGTCAGCATCTTTTTCAGTATTTAACCAAGAATTATCTGTACGTTTTCCTGTGATTAATAGAGTTAAATGTTTTTTCTCAATAAAATCTTGATCGTATTTATGATAAGTTTTACCAAATTCAAAAAACTTTAAATCTTGATTGTTTCTGTTGATATTGTGTGCTAAAGATTCTAAACCTGAGAAGAGTAAAGATTGACGCATGACAGCTAAATCATGACTGAGTGGATTCAACATCTCTACATTGTTCTTAGCGTCTAATTCACCGTCTAAATCAACATAATCTTTCTTGGTTAAAGAGTTCGCCATTGTTTCATAAAAACTTTGAGAAATCAGTTGGCTTGCAATTCTGTTTTGAATTTTATAATCATCAAATTTTGAAGATTTAGAAACCGAGACGTTGAATTTGCTATCAACATCGATATTGTTGTAACCGTAAACTCTTAATATTTCTTCAATTACGTCAACTTCACGCTGAACATCAACTCTGTAAGCAGGAATCACTAGACCAAGACCACTTTCTGTGACATTTTTAACTTTGATATCAAGGGAAGCTAAAATTGATTTAATTTTATCGGTATTAATTTCTTCACCGATCAGGTTATTTATTTTTTCAAAACTCAAAAAGACTTGAAAATCTTGTATTTTTTTAGGATAAAAATCATAAGCATCACTGCTCACTTTCCCACCAGAAATTTCTTCAATTAAAATGGCTGCTCTTCTTAAAGCATATTTTGTAATATCGGGATCAATCCCTCTTTCATATCTAAAAGATGCATCAGTGTTAAGTCCGTGACGTTTTGCAGTTTTTCTAATGCTAACTGAATCAAAATAAGCACTTTCTAAGAATATAGATGTTGTGTTATCTTTAATACCTGAATTTAAACCTCCGAAAACACCAGCAATACACAATGGTTTTTCAGCATCACAAATCATTAAATCTTCTTCATGAAGTTCTCTTTCGACACCGTCAAGCGTGATAAACTTTGTCCCTTTCTCAACAGTTTTGACATTTACTTTTTGATCTTTTATAAAATCAGCATTAAAAGCATGTAAAGGTTGACCAAGTTCATGCATCACATAATTTGTTGCATCAACGATATTATTCATGGGCTTAATACCAATTGCTTTCAAACGATTCTGAAGCCATTCAGGTGAACTTTTGACTGTAATATTTGAAATTGTTAAACTGCAATATCTAGGTGCTAGCTCAGAGTTTTCAACATTAACGCTTATTTTTTTGCTTCTGTTTTCAACATGAAAATTACTGACAGATGGCGTAACAATCGCATTATTTTTGTTTTGCTGAATTAACCCAGCTCTTAAATCTCTAGCAACTCCCCAATGGCTCATGGCATCAGCTCTGTTAGGCGTTAAGCCAATCTCAATCACTTTGTCGTTTTCAACTTTAAAAATATCTGATAGAGGAGTTCCGGCTTTTAATTTGTCGTCAAGAACCATGATTCCGTCACTAGCATCGCCAAGGCCAATTTCACTTTCAGAACAAATCATTCCAAAACTTGCTTCACCTCTTAATTTTCCTTTCTTAATTTCCCACGGCTCACCAGCATCATATAAAGTAGTGCCTACAGTAGCAACTGGTACCTTTTGACCTTCATCTATATTAGGTGCACCACACACAATTTGGACAACTTCTTCACCAATATTGACTTTTGTCAATTTAAGCCTGTCAGCGTTGGGATGTTGTTCGCATGATTCTACATGACCGACAACAATGCCTTTTAATCCACCTTTAATGGATTCAAAATTTGTAAGACCTTCAACCTCAAGCCCTAAATCAGTTAAAATGACATTAACTTCCTCAACGTCGAGATCAGTGTTTATAAATTGCTTAAGCCAATTATAAGATATTTTCATAGTCTAAAATCTAAAGAATTGCAAAGATAAGAAACCCTTCAAGCCTTCGAAATATTCGATTGGTTTTTATCAAAAAAAATCGCCCATATAAATATAAAGGCGATTTAGGAAAAAAAATGTTTTTTATTTAGTCTTTAAAAACTGGCAATATTTTAGAAGAAACTTCTCCAAAACCAATTCTGACTTCATGATTTTTACAATGTGCTCGCATGATGACGGTATCATTGTCTTCTATGAATTTACGTTCTTCACCATTATTTAATTTTAGAGGTTTTGTTCCTCCCCAACTTAATTCTAGCATCGATCCATAAGAATCTGGTGTTGGGCCTGAAATTGTTCCACTCGCCATCATGTCACCACTGTTAACAGGGCAACCATTGACTGTGTGGTGTGCCAATTGTTGACACATATTCCAATACATATATTTGAAATTGGAATTTGAAATAACCGTTTCCTCAGATTTTTCAGGTTTTAAAGCAACTTGAAGGTCGATGTCATAACTCTTTTTTCCTGTTGTACGTAAGTATGGTAAAAGTTCTTTTTCAGGTTTTGGGCCTTCTGTTTTAAAAGGTTCAAGCGCATCTAAGGTAACAATCCATGGTGAAATAGACGAGCCAAAACTTTTCCCTAGAAAAGGGCCTAAAGGCACATATTCCCATTTTTGAATATCTCTTGCACTCCAGTCATTAAAAATCACCATTCCGAAAATATATTCTTCAGCTTCCTCAATTTTGATAGGTTCGCCTAAGTGATTTGCAGCTGTTGTAATAAAAGCCATTTCTAACTCAAAATCTAAACGTCTTGATGGACCAAATATTGGTGTGTCAGCTCCTTTTGGAAGTTTTTGACCTTGTGGTCTATGCAACGGAATTCCGCTAGGAACGATAGAAGAGCTTCTGCCGTGATATCCAACCGGGATATGCATCCAGTTTGGAAGTAAAGCATTGTCAGGATCTCTAAACATTTTTCCGATGTTGGTTGCGTGCTCTTTACTTGAGTAAAAATCAGTGTAGTCACCAACTTCTACTGGCATTTGCATTTCAATTTCGTCAAGTGTAAAAAGAATTGTTTTTCTATCTTTTTCGTTATTTTTTAATTTGTCATTATTTTTATCAAAAATCTCAGCAATTCTATTTCTGACACTGCGCCATGTTTTTCTTCCGTCAGCAATGAAATCATTTAATGTGTCTTGTAAAAAGATATCGTCAGTTAAAGGAATACCTTCAAAATAGCCTAATTGATGTAATGCGCCTAAGTCGATGGCATAATCACCGATTCTTGTTCCTATTCCTATTGTAATAATATCGTCTCTGGTTAAAAAAACGCCAAATGGAATATTCTGAATTGGAAAATCAGTGTTTTCTGGTATATCTAACCAAGTTTCCCGATTTGGATTATTCGCTTCTAATGACATATTGATAGATTTTTAATGATTACTATTCAGTTAAGTTTTTTCAAATATATCCTTTTCTGTTAATTAAGAGAATGATTTTACTATTTTTGGAATAAATTAATGTTTATATAATTATGAAAGATAAAGAAATCTTCAATCTTATAGAGGATGAACGTCTACGTCAGCAAAATGGGCTTGAGCTCATTGCAAGTGAAAATTTTGTATCAGATGATGTTTTAGCTGCTGCAGGATCAGTGTTAACAAATAAATATGCTGAAGGCTACCCGAACAAACGTTATTATGGCGGTTGTGAGGTTGTTGATAAAGTTGAAAATTTAGCAATTGATCGCTTAAAAGAACTTTTTGGTGCAGCTTACGCGAATGTTCAGCCACATTCAGGTTCTCAGGCAAATACTGCTGTTTTTTCAGCATGTTTAAACCCTGGTGATAAAATTCTAGGCTTTGATTTGTCTCACGGTGGACATTTAACGCATGGCTCGCCAGTTAACTTCTCAGGAAAACTTTATAATCCTGTTTTTTATGGTGTTGATAAAGAAACTGGAAGAATCGATTATGATCACGTACGTGAAGTTGCTAAAAGAGAAAAACCAAAATTAATCATTGCAGGTGCTTCAGCGTATTCTAGAGAAATAGATTATAAAATTTTTAGATCTATCGCTGATGAAGTCGATGCGCTTTTAGTGGCGGATATGGCTCATCCAGCTGGTTTAATTGCTAAAGGTTTACTGCAAAGCCCTATTAAACATTGTCATATTGTGACTTCAACGACGCACAAAACCATTAGAGGTCCTAGAGGTGGCATCATATTGATGGGTGAAAATTTTGAGAATCCTTTTGGGCAAAAATTCAAAAGTGGTAAACTCAAGAAAATGTCAACAATTTTAGATAGTAGTGTTTTTCCTGGAAATCAAGGCGGACCTTTAGAACATATTATTGCAGCTAAAGCTGTGGCTTTTGGAGAAGCTTTAACTGATGATTTTTCAACTTACCAAAAGCAAGTTGTCAAAAATGCTAAGAAAATGGCTGAACTCTTTTTTGAAAAAGATTACGGCGTTATTTCTGGAGGAACAGACAATCACATGATGCTAATCGATCTGAGAAATAAAAATATCACAGGTAAAGATGCAGAAAATGCTTTAAACGAAGCAGGAATAACTGTCAACAAAAACATGGTGCCTTTTGATACAGAATCACCTTTTGTGACTTCAGGTATTCGTATTGGTACGCCAGCAATAACAACGCGTGGGTTGAAAGAAGAAGATATGTCGCCAATTGTTGATTTAATTGATGATGTGTTGATGAATTACTCTGATGAAAAACATTTAAAAGTTGTGAAAGAAAAAGTTCACACTATGATGACTAATAAACCATTATTCACTTTATAAATATCTTATGAAAAAAATCACTTTGATTTTATTTTTAATGGTCGCGAGCATTGCTTTTGCTCAAGATCAAAAAACTGAATACGAGAAAGATGCTATCGAACTTGTAAAATTGTCAAACAATTCTGTTGAAGTTGCATTAGAGCCAATTTATAGCACTTTGGAAGAGACAAAACGTGAAGAATTTAAAAAGGAAATTCAACCGGTTTTAGAGAATATGTATCAAAAATTTTCTAAAGTGTATATGGAAGAGTTTTCTCATAAAGACATCAAAGGAATCTTGAAATTTTATGACTCAGAACTTGGAAAGAAATTACTAGATGGTCAATCTGAAATCATGAAAAAATCTATGGCTATTGGTCAAGAATTTTCAATGGAAGTCATGCCAATTTACCAGAAGTACATACAAAATTAATTTAGCAACGTCAAGTTGATATTAAAGCTGTGTTGAAAGTCAAATTTTAGCACAGCTTTTTTTAATAAACCTGTTTGATTTCCTTTAAATCAAATGATTGAGAAGTATTATCATTAAATTTTACATTTAAAAAACCGTTATTTTTAATTGAAGTAATCATTCCTTTCTTTTGTTGACCATTTTTAAATTCAAAAATTTGTTCTTCTTGATAACCATAAAGGCTATTGTAGTATTCATATAAAGAGCCTTCAAAATCTTTCTGAATAAGTTTTTTATAAAGAACTTCAATTTCTGCATTTAAGCGCTGAAAAACTTCATCAATATCAAATTCTTTCTGGCAAATTAATGATAGGGAAGAGGCTTGAGGTAAATTGTCAAAGGATTTTTGATTAAGATTCAATCCGATACCTATAATGCTACTCGATATTTTTTGACCTATGAAAGTATTTTCGATAAGTATGCCAGCGATTTTCTTTTGACATGACAAGATGTCGTTTGGCCATTTTATTTTTATGTCAGGAACTTCTAAACTTTCTAAACATTTTTTAAGAGCTAAAGAGACGAGTATGCTCATCTTAAAATTGTCCTTTGGTTCTAAGTCGATATTTGGTAGTAAGTAGCTGGTGATGAGGTTCTTGTTGTCTTCAGCTTGCCAAGAAGTTCCCATTTGTCCTCGCCCTTGAGTTTGACATAAAGTCTGAACAGCCGTAATGCCTTTATCATTTGTAGATTTACTATGCGATTTCAAATACAAATTGGTTGATTCAGTGGCATTGATTTTGATTATTTTCATTGAAATAAATTAAGTTAAATAATCTTTTGTTAACAGGGATTATAAAACATTTAAAAAGGTTATTTTTGCTCACAAAATTAAAAAATATAGCAAGCATTGAATAATAATACAGATTTATTAATAACTAACATCATAGCTGGAATTGAAGATTTAAAAGGTCAAGATATCAGCATTATAGATTTAAGAGAGATTGAAAACACTGTTTGTGACTATTTCATCGTCTGTTCTGGAACTTCAAACACACAGGTTGACGCTATCACAAATTCTATTCAGAAAAAAGTAAGTCGAGCGCTTAAAGACAAGCCTTGGCATGTTGAAGGTCAGGAAAACTCTCAATGGGTTTTAATGGACTACGTTCATGTTGTCGTTCACATCTTTCAGCGTCAAACGAGAGAATATTACGATATCGAAAATCTTTGGGGAGATGCTAAAATCACCCAGATTGAAACAAATTATTAAAAAATATAGTTATTTCTTTATATGAAAAAACAAACTAAAAATACAAATGGCTCTCCAAAGGGAAACCCGAAAAAGCCAAAATTTAATTCATATTGGATTTACATAGGAATTATTCTAATTTTCTTAGGTGTTCAATTTTTTGGAGGTTCAAGTTTTTCAGAAGCAGCTAAAACAAGTCCAGCTGAATTTGAAGAGTTTTTAGCTAATGGAGATGTTGATAAAGTTGTTATCATCAAAAATTCTCGTATTGCAGAAGTTTATTTAACTGATGAAGCTAAAGCGAAGGCAGTTCATGAAAAGTCTGTAGGACAAAATGTTTTTCCTGGGCAAGAAGCACCAAACTACACATTTGAGTTTGGGGATTTACAAAATTTCGAAAATACAATTGAGACTGTAAAGAAAGAAAGTAACCAGAGTACAAAAGTTGTTTTTGATACAAGAACAAATTTCTGGAGTGATATTTTAATCGGATTGTTACCATTTATATTAATCATAGGAATTTGGATATTCATTATGAAGCGTATGAGTGGCGGCGGTGCTGGCGGTGGCGGTGGCCAACTGTTCAACATCGGAAAATCAAAGGCCAAACTTTTTGATGAGAAAAAAGACATCAAAACATCCTTTAAAGATGTCGCTGGTCTAGAAGGTGCAAAAGAAGAAGTTCAAGAAATTGTTGACTTTCTTAAAACGCCTGAGAAGTACACGAGTTTAGGAGGTAAAATACCTAAAGGGGCTTTACTTGTTGGTCCTCCAGGGACTGGTAAAACTTTGTTAGCTAAGGCAGTTGCTGGCGAAGCTAATGTTCCGTTTTTCTCCTTATCAGGATCAGATTTCGTTGAGATGTTTGTTGGTGTCGGAGCTTCTAGAGTGAGAGACCTTTTTAAACAAGCAAAAGACAAATCACCTTCTATTATTTTTATTGATGAAATTGATGCGATTGGTCGCTCAAGAGGTAAAAATAATATGTCAGGCTCTAATGATGAGCGAGAAAATACACTGAACCAACTTCTGACAGAAATGGATGGATTTGGCACTAATACAAACGTCATTGTTCTTGCCGCAACTAACAGAGCTGATGTTTTAGACAAGGCTTTAATGAGGGCAGGTCGATTTGATAGACAGATTTATGTTGACCTACCTGACCTAAACGAAAGAAAAGAAATTTTTGAAGTACACTTAAGACCACTCAAAAAAGTAGCTGATGAACTGGATACTGACTTTTTAGCAAAACAGACACCTGGTTTTTCAGGAGCTGATATTGCCAATGCTTGTAATGAAGCAGCTTTAGTTGCTGCAAGAAAAGGTCATAAAGCAGTTGGTCGTCAAGATTTCTTAGATGCTGTTGATAGAATTATCGGTGGTTTAGAGAAGAAAAATAAAATCATGACGCTTGATGAGAAAAAGGCGATTGCCTTTCATGAAGCTGGTCATGCGACTGTGAGTTGGATGCTTGAGCATGCAGCTCCATTAGTTAAAGTAACAATCGTTCCAAGAGGTCAATCTCTAGGAGCTGCTTGGTATTTGCCAGAAGAGCGACTTATTGTTCGTACAGAGCAAATGCTCGATGAGATGTGTGCCGCGATGGGTGGACGCGCAGCTGAAAAAGTTATTTTTGACAAAATTTCAACAGGAGCTTTAAGTGACCTAGAAAAAGTGACTAAACAAGCAAAAGCTATGGTTACTATTTACGGTTTAAACGAAAAAGTAGGTAACTTGACTTACTATGATTCTTCAGGACAGGAATATAGTTTTACAAAGCCTTATTCTGAGAAGACTTCTGAAATTATAGACAAAGAAATTTCGAATATAATTGAAACGCAATATCAAAGAGCAATTGATCTCCTTGAAGAAAACAAGGATAAACTCATTGAACTTGCAGAAAAATTATTAGATAAAGAAGTTATCTTTAAAGATGATTTAGAGTCTATTTTTGGTAAACGTCCATTTGAAAAGCCAGAGATGGCAACACGAAATTTGAGCGAGCCAAAAGAGGAAAAAGAAACTGATAAACCAAAAGTTGCTGAACCGAAAGATGTAGAGAAGGAAGTTCCTTCACCGACATCAAGTTCAGATAAAAGCTCTGAAGAGAGATCGAATTCATAATAAAAACTTAAAGTATCATTATTTGAGCTTTGATTAAAAAATCTTGACTGATATTAATTATCAAGTCAAGATTTTTTTTATATTTTCGTGAAGAAGCCCCATTACACGAGAACTCTATGAACTTTATCAAAAAAATTTTTGGTTTAGAAAGTAAAAAAGAATCTGAGGAAGAGGAGAGAGGTAAATTTATGCCTGAACCTAATCATCCTATAGATGAATTATTTGTGCATAATTTTAGAGATAATGGAGGCAAATTTATTTATTGCGAGAACGAAGATGAACTTCAGCAAGCTTTTAATGATATTTTGAAAGAAAATCATTGGGAAGAAAAGTTAGCATATTACTACTGTCCTGAAACAGCTAAAAAATTCGAAGCGCATAATATTCGTTTTACGAATCAGCCTAAAGGCGCTCAATTTTTTATCACCAATTGTGAATATTTGATAGGAAACACCGGGGCAATTTTGATCAGTTCAAAACAAATTGGTGATAAAAAACTAGAAGATATCCCGTATGATTTTATTGTTGTTGCTAAGACAAGTGAACTTTTAGAAACGATTGGTGAAGGTTTACAACAAATGAAATCTAAATATAAAAATAGCATTCCGAGTAATATTACTACTTTAAAAACTTTCGAAAATAAAAATCAATCTGATTTTTTAAGCTACGGAAGTACAACGAAAAACTTATATTTGCTGCTGCTAGAAGATTTGTAGTCAATGAATGAACTAATTAAGCGTTCCATTACAGGAATTTTATATGTCGCTGTTATTGTTTCCACAGCTTTTTTTAATCATTATGCCTTTATTGCATTTTTTGCTTTAGTTGGTTTAATTTGCTTAAAAGAGCTGCAAGAACTACTCGATTTTAAAAATTACCTATCTTATTTTGTTTTAATTATTCTCCTTGTCTTGTTCAACAGCGTTGAGTATAATCAAGCGATTATTATAACTTTAATGGCTATCACATTAATAGTCAAATTCTTTCTTTTAAGAGACCTTTATAAATCTAATACGATTAATCTTTTTACAAGTAAAAAACATTTGATTACCTTGTTTTATCTTGTGCCTTCTATAATTTTTATTACGCTGATACCTGTTTTTAACGGAGATTACAAACCTCAGATTTTAATAGGAATGTTTATCATGATATGGTGTAATGATTCTTTTGCTTACTTAATCGGTAAAAACTTCGGGAAAAATAAGCTGTTTGAAAGTATTTCACCAAAGAAAACCATTGAAGGTTTTATAGGTGGTCTAGTTTTCTCTGTTGTTTCAGCTTTTGTTTTAGAACACTATTTTGGGATTTTAAACCTTTACACATGGATTGTCATGTCTATTATCGTTTCAATTTTTGGAACACTTGGTGATCTTGTTCAATCAAAATTTAAACGTCGTGCAGATGTCAAAGATAGTGGTACGATTATGCCAGGTCACGGTGGAATTTTTGATCGAATGGATAGTATGCTTTTTTCGAGTACCTTTGTTTATTTATTTTTAATAATTGTAGATTATGTTTCATAAAGAAGGGCAAAAGATCCTTTTAGGTTCATTGATTGGTTTTATCCTTATCATTTTATTAACTAACAGTTTTGTTACAAATGAAATTGTACGTTATAGTATTTTCGGAGCTTGTTTAATTTTATTTATTCTAGTTGCACAATTTTTTAGAAATCCTAAAAGAGGTGGCAAGCATGATGAACATGCCATTGTCTCTCCTGTTGATGGTAAAGTTGTTGCAATTGAGGAAGTTTTTGAACCTGAGTTTTTCAACGATAAAAGATTGTTGATCTCTGTCTTTATGTCACCTATCAACGTTCATGTGACGCGATATCCTGTAAGTGGAGAAATTGTTTATAGCAAATACCATCCTGGCAAATATCTTGTCGCTTGGCATCCTAAATCTAGTGAACTTAATGAGAGAACAACTGTTGTGGTGAAAACTAGAAAATTTGAGGATATCATGTTCAGACAAATTGCAGGTGCTCTTGCGAGAAGAATTGTGAACTATGCTGAAAAAGGTCATGAAGCTAAGCAAGGACATGATAGTGGATTTATTAAATTTGGATCACGTGTTGATGTTTATCTACCTTTGCAAACCGATGTTAAAGTAAAAATAGGTGACAAGATGAAAGGAGCTGAGAGCCTTATTGCAGAATTATAAATCGTTTTTTATGTCTTTAGACTTAGATTCCTTAAACGATAAATCTCTTGAAGATTTATTTCAGAAAGCTTACAAAATGGTGAGTGAAACCACTTATGTTTTTAAGCAAGACACATTGTTATTGTTTTACTCTTATTATAAGCAAGCAACACTTGAAAATCATACGATTCGTATTACAAATGTACCAGTTAGTGGAGATGAATTAGTCAATGCTTTTAAGGCAAACGCCTTATTTCAAGTCAGACATTTAAATAGAAAAGAAGCCAAAAAGCATTACATCCTTTTGGCTTCTGAATTTCTAGATTTGGTTTAAAGTTTATAAACTTTCCAAACTTTTATTAATTGTCAAGATTTTAGCCTCTGCGTCAGCTTTCTTTTGTTTCTCTATATTGATAACTTTCTCTGGTGCATTTTCAACAAACCTTGTGTTAGAAAGTTTTTTATCAACTGATTTTAAGAAACCTTGTAAGTAATTCAGTTCTTCATTCAGTTTCTTTTTTTCAGCTTCAACATCAATTGAGCCCGCAACAGGAATGAAGTATTCATTGGCTTTAACTCTAAAGCTTAAACATCCATCAACTTGACTTTGAACATAGTCTAAATCATTGATATTTCCCATTTTTTTAATGAGAACATCATAGGCTTTACTAGCGTTTTCGTTATTATGAACATGTAAATCAATTGGATTCTTAAAAGCGATGTTTTTTTGCTTTCGGATATTTCTGATACCAGAAATAACATCTTGAACGAAAGAAAACTCTTTAATCACTTTATGATCAATTTGTTTTGATTTAGGCCATTGAGAAACAATCAAGGCCTCGCTTCCTGTTCTGTCATCGATTTGATGCCACAACTCTTCAGTGATAAAAGGCATAAAAGGATGTAGAATTCTCAAATTATCTTCAAATAATTTAATGGCTTGATCTCTTGTTTGTTGATCGACGGGTTTGCCATACTCAGGTTTAATCATTTCTAAAAACCAAGAACAGAAGTCATCCCAAACAAGTTTGTAACTTGTCATTAATGCATCAGAAATTCTGTATTTTTCAAAATGATCTTCAATATGGTTTAAAGCTTCCTGAAATTTATTTGAGTACCACTGAACAGCAATTGAAGAGGAGAGAGGTTGATCAATTTCTTTATCAACTTCCCAAGAATTAATCAATTTATAGGCGTTCCAGATTTTATTGCTAAAGCCTTTTCCTTGCTGGCAAAGTGATTCATCGAACAGAAGATCGTTTCCAGCGGCGTTACTCAATAATAGTCCAACACGGACACCATCGGCACTGTATTGATCAATAAGATTAAGTGCATCTGGAGAGTTACCAAGAGATTTAGACATTTTCTGTCTGTTTTTATCTCTCACTAAACCAGTCAAATAAATATTATCAAAAGGTTTTTGACCAGTATATTCATAACCAGCCATCACCATTCTAGCAACCCAGAAAAATAAAATATCTGGACCAGTGACTAAGTCCTTGGTTGGATAGTAATAGTTAAATTCTTTATTATCAGGTTTTCTGATGCCATCAAAAACACTCATTGGCCATAACCAAGATGAAAACCAAGTGTCAAGAACATCTTCGTCTTGACGAAGGTCTTCTACTTTTAAATTAGTGTTACCGCTTTCTATTTTAGCTTTTTCAAGTGCTTCTTCTTTTGTTTTTGCAACAACAAATTTGTCTTTCCCTTCTCCGTAATAGAAAGCAGGAATACGATGTCCCCACCACAATTGTCTTGAGATATTCCAATCTCTTACATTTTCAAGCCAGTGTTTATAAGTGTTTTCAAATTTAGAAGGATAGAGTTTAATTTCTTTAGTTTCTAAAACCGATTTTAAAGCTGGTTGAGCAAGCTCTTTCATTTTTAAGAACCATTGATCCGATAATCTTGGTTCAATCACTGCTTTAGTTCTTTCAGATAAACCAACTTTATTAGTGTAATTTTCAGTTTTCTCAAGGAAATTGTTTTCTTTAAGGGCTTTCACAAATTGTTTGCGAGCTTCAAAACGGTCAAGTCCTTTGTAGTCTAATCCGTGATGATTTAGCGTTGCATCTTCATTGAAAATATCAATAATTTCTAAGTTATGTTTGTCGCCTAATACTTTATCGTTTTCATCATGAGCAGGTGTGATTTTTAAACAACCCGTCCCAAATTCCATGTCGACATAAGTATCTTCAATAATTGGAATTGTTCTGTTGACGATTGGCACAATCACTTCTTTGCCTTTTAAATGACTGAAACGCTCATCTTCTGGGTTGATACAAATTGCTGTATCTCCAAAAATTGTTTCAGGACGCGTTGTTGCAATCGTTATTTTTTCATCAGAATCTTTTACTTGATAGTTAACATAATAAAGTAAACCTTGCTTTTCTTCATAAACAACTTCCTCATCAGAAAGTGTTGTTTTGGCTTCAGGATCCCAATTAACCATTCTGAAACCTCTGTAGATTAAACCTTTCTCGTGTAAATCGATGAAAGTGTCAATGACAGACTCATACATGTCATCGTCTAAAGTGAATTTTGTACGATCCCAATCACATGAAGCGCCAAGCTTTTGTAATTGATTTAAAATTCGGCCTCCATATTCTTCTGTCCAATCCCAAGCATGTTTAAGAAACTCTTCTCTGGTTAAATCATTTTTAGATTTCCCTTCAGATTTTAATTTCGCTACCACTTTTGCTTCAGTGGCAATTGAAGCGTGGTCTGTCCCCGGCACCCAACAAGCATTATACCCTTTTAAACGCGCTCGACGAATCAAAACATCTTGTATTGTATTATTCATCATGTGACCCATGTGCAGAATTCCTGTAACATTAGGCGGAGGAATAACAATAGTGTAAGATTCGCGCTCATCTGGTTCTGAATGGAAATAACCTTGGCTCAGCCAATATTTATACCATTTTTCTTCTGTTTCTTTGGGATTATATGTCAAACTCATGGAAATTTTATATTCAATTTTATGAAAGCCAAAAATAGAGAATACCTGATTAATCTTAAAGCCTTTTAGCAGTAAGATTATTTGATTTTTGTTTAGAACGGAATTTTTGTATTTTTATATAAATTTCCAATGATGAAAAAACAATTACTCTACGCATTTATTTTATTGGGTTCTTCGGCATTTATACAAGCACAAGATCTTGGTGAGTTAAGTTTTGAAACCAAAAGCATCTCATTAGGAGAAATTCCATTTAATAAAGATACTTTGGCAACTTACCGTTTTGAAAATACAGGGAATCGCGAAGTTGAAATTAAACATATCACAATTACAGGTGATTGCAAAATTGTATATAAGCCTACAAAAGCAATTCAACCTGGCGAAAAGTCAAAGATTGTTGTCAAATATGACACATCAATTGCTGGACCTATTCGAAAGACAATCAGTATTCACTCTGACGCGTCTCAGCCTAATGTCGCTTTAAAACTAACCGGTAAAGTTCTTCCAGAGAATTGATTAAGAATATCTCAAATTAAGATTTATTAACTTAAGTAACTGACTCTTTATCATTTAATTAAAATAAAATCACTGATATCTTTTTATATTAGGGGTAAATCAAATTTTAATTTTAAAAACTTATATAATGGAAAAGAGAATAGCAATTTTAGCGACAGATGGATTTGAAGAAAGTGAATTGAGTTCACCTAAAAAAGCGATGGAAGATGAAGGTTTTAAAGTTGATATCGTTAGTATAAAATCTGGTGAAATTAAAAGTTGGAGTGACGGAAATTGGTCTACCTCTTACAAAGTTGATAAAACAATTGATAATGTTAATGCAAAACAATATAATGCACTAATGTTACCTGGTGGTGTTATCAATCCTGATATCTTAAGAATTAATGAAGATGTTTTAATGTTTATCAGAGATTTCTTTAAACAAAGCAAGCCAGTTGCAGCTATTTGTCATGGACCATGGACACTCATCAATGCAGATGTGGTTAAAGGAAGAACGATGACATCTTATGCTTCAATTAGAAAGGATTTAGAAAATGCTGGTGCGTTATGGGTAGATAAAGAGGTTGTTGTTGATGAAGCACTTGTAACAAGCCGAACACCTAAAGATTTAAAAGCCTTTAACGCAAAATTAATTGAAGAAATTAAAGAAGGTAAGCATGATTTACAACATGCTTAAAACAATTTATAAATAAATTTTAAAGCCGATTTAATTTTTTAAATCGGCTTTTTTATGCTTTATTATTGAGATTTTACGCTACCTCCAGAGGACTTTGAAATCTTGATTTGATCAGGTGTGTTCAAATATTTAATAGAGCTTCCACTACTGGCTTTAGCGTCTAAACTCTTTAAAGGAAAAAGTTTTTGACTCGATCCAGATGAAGCTGAGGCAATTATCTTCTTAACATTCAAGTCAGCTGCATTAATTTCTGATCCGCTTGAAGTTGATGATTTTAATGTAGTTGCTGAACCATTTAATTTTATACTTGAACCGCTTGAAGCTTCAGCTGTAATTGATTTTCCATTTATTTTAGCTGTTACTCTTGAACCGCTAGAAGCATCAATTTCCAATTTGTTACTTTGTATTTGTAAGTCAGCAGTAGAACTAGATGAAGTCTCTATACTCAAAGATTTTGTTCTGACTTTAAGTTTGAGTTTTGAAGCGCTAGAAAGATCGATGTCTAATTGATCTAGACTCACTTCATCATCAGCACTTAAATTTGCAGTTGCACTTAAGTCAATGGACTCAAGATGCTGTGTATAGTAAATCTCAATTGTTTTTTGATCAACTTTTCCTATTTGTTCTTGAAAGCTAATCTTAAACATATTTTTATCAGTTGTGATTTCGCTTAAATCAATAATATTCTGATGAGTTTTGATAACAATTTTACTTGTAGAGCTTTTAATCAATTTGACTTCCCAAGAATTGCTGATATCAATTTCTTCGAGCTGATTAATCGCTATTTCCTTTGAAATAACAGGACCTGCGCCATCTATTTTTTCGTTACCTGTTATTTTTGAAACAGTTTGACAGCTAAAAAAACTGAAGGCAAGAACTGCGTATAAAACATACTTTAAAATTTGAATCATGATTAAGATATTTTAGGTTATGGGTTTAATTGATTGAATCTAAAACTTTTTTATTTTGAGATTTTTCAGACTCTTTTTTTGGTTCAATAGCTTCATCAGAACAAGATAAACATTCTAAAGTTGACTTCTCTAATTTCAATAATTCATTTTTGTGATTAATTTCAAGATTATTAACAGAGTAATGCTTGCTTAAAAATTCTGTTGTGTTTTCATTCACCTTAAGATAAATTCCTTCCGGTAAAATAAGACTGATTTTTAATTTAATGCGCGCTTCTTCATACTTTGATGCAATTGTGTAAAAGTTAGATAAATCAATGTTCTCATCTAATGTTTGAAATTGATATTTCAATTGATCGTTAATTTCTTTTGCAGTTTTTCTATCATTAGCTTTAACGTTTGTTTCTAATCGAATTGATACTTGATCTTGTTGACTACTTTTAAAGTCTAACAAAATCATTGATCCAGTTGCAATCTCTTGATCATTTGCATCGTAAGTCAACTTAAGATGACGGGATCTGATTGAATTTTCATTATATCTAAAATTTTCAATCATTTTAATTGAGATCGTATCTTGAGCCGTCATATTTGTTTTTTCAATTTTGACAAACTCATAATTTTCAGGTTGATGAAACGACTTTCTGATGCTCAAAAAGATAATCGTAATCAAAGAGGCAAACCATAAAGTTAAAATGATAATGTGAAAAGCTTTTCCTAAACTTTTTAAATTTTTGATCATCAATTTTAAACCTAAAATCAATAAGTAAAACATTGGAATTACACTTAAAATAAAAATAACACTTGCAAAAAAACAATGTGGTACGCCCATTTCAGTATGAGGGAAATCAAAAACATTAAAATCCTCAAATAAACTAACGGAAGTGTAGCTCAATAAAGCAACAACCAACCCAAATAAAGTTAATCCTCCGATTAAAGTAAAGATGAATCCTAAAATTTTAAGAGTGACATCAAGCACTTGAGATGTGAAATTTAGAAAACCTTGTCCAGCTTTTTGAGCACCTTTTTGTGTTTGCTCTTTATATTTTTCATAATCAATATCTCCAAATTTTTGCGTAAACTTTTCATAGTTTTCCTTCACCTTTTTTTCGATGTTTGAAATATTAATTTCTTCACCTTTCATCGCAAGCTTTTCTGCAGTTGTTACAGCAGGAGGAATCAAAATCCAAAGAATGATATAAACCAAAACAGTTGTACCTAAAGTTGAAATGGCTAGAATGATGAATAAAATACGTGACCAGATTGGGCTGATACTAAAGTAATGTGCCAAACCAGCGCAAACACCAGCGATAGTAGAGTTGTCAATATCTCTGTATAAGCTTCGGGTTGATTTTCTTTTAGAATAAGGTTCATAGTCATCTTCGACTTGGTAATCTTCAGGATTTCCCATAATCTTGATCATCTCATCAACATGATGCATGCTGATCACTTGAGTTGCATCTACTCTAAAGTCGTTAAAAATTTCGGCAATTCGAGATTCAATGTCATTGATGATTTCATCACGACTTTCTTCGTTGGCGAGATATGATTCGATTTCTTTTAAGTAGCGACTCAATTTTTGAAAAGCGAATTCGTCCACGTAAAAGTAAATATTGCCTAAACTGATATTGATTGTTTTATTCATCATTCGAGGTTTTTGAATGGGTAATTTTAGTAACTGCAAATTTTAGATCTTCCCATGTTTGGCCTAATTCGTTTAAGAAAGAAAGACCTTGAGGAGTGATTTGATAATATTTTCTTGGAGGTCCACCAGTGGATTCTTCCCAACGGTAGGTGAGTAATTCTGCATTTTTTAATCGAGTTAAAAGAGGATAAATAGTTCCTTCAACAACAATTAAGCGTGCATCTTTTAGGTTTTTTAATATTTCTGCAACGTATGCGTCATTTTTTGAGAGCACTGATAAAATGCAATACTCCAAAATTCCTTTTCGCATCTGTGCTTTTGTGTTTTCTATTTTCATCTGACAGAACTTTCGTTATGATTGGCAAATATAAAACCTTTACAAGCTACTATGTATTACAAAGTAGTATTTATTAACTTTATTTTAACTTTTTAAATAATTTATCATTGTGACTTTTAGTCTGTATAAATCTGTATTTTTATAAAAATTGAAAAATGAAACTCAGTCCATCAAAACTCAATTTATTCCTGTTTTTGAAACTTCCAAATGCTTGGTTTTCAGGTGTGAGATTAAAAGAATTATCAGGTAAACATGCTGTTTCCTCGGTAAAGCATCGTTGGATTAACCAAAACCCATTTAAAAGTATGTATTTTGCTGTTCAGGCGATGGCAGCTGAGCTTGTGACAGGGGTTTTAGTGATGCAAGCAATTCAGAAATCTGATAAAAAAATATCGATGTTGGTCGCACAAAATACTTCTGAATTCACTAAAAAAGCAACAGGAAGAATTCATTTTACTTGTCAACAAGGTCATGAAATTGAAGCCGTTATAGAAAAGTGTACTTCAACAGGTGAGGGGCAAAAGATTTGGTTAGAATCTGTTGGTAAAAATGAAAATAATGAAGTTGTATCAACTTTTAAATTTGAATGGACTTTGAAAGTTAAGAATTAAGAAGTTAATTTTTATTAACATTTATTTAGTAAAAATTGATGTTTATTAAAGCTATATTTAAAGTTTAAAACTATTTGCTTATTGATCAAAACTACTTCACCAAGCTTTAAACATTATGCAAACAAGTATGCTAGATTACACAAAAGAAATCTTGAAAAAGGTTAGTTTTGATGCTCAATTATTTGCTAAAGAATTGGCCAAAGCCGTTGAACTTCTTAAGCCAGATGAGCTGGATGAATTAAAAAGATTCACCCGCGCTTTATGTCAAAGCAAGCCTGAATTGGAAGCTTCATTAATTTATATCCAATAGGAATTTATTGAAGCAACTCAATTAAATATTTTAATATCTTCGGAGTTTTTAAAATATTTCTTTTGAGGCAACATATTCAACGCAAAATAACAGATACTTCTGATTTTAAGGAAAAGCTTTTTCATTGGGTTTCCCAATCTTCTAGTTTTACTATTTTAGAAGGTCAACAAATGGGAACCATACATCACCAATATGATTGTATTATTGGTATTGGAGAGCTTTCTTCATTAATATTTCAAGGCCAAGTTGACTTTAATCAATTAGATCATTATCACCAAAAAACAAATGATTGGCTGTTGACTTACATCAGTTACGATGTTAAGAATTCTATAGAAAATCTAAAATCTCAAAATTCAGATGACCTTAAATTTCCTCTATTAAAGTTTATCCAACCTAGAAAACTTTTATGTCTAAAAAATAACTTGCTTTCATTTCATTATTTGAATGATGATATTCAAGATGTGGAGAAGGATTTTAATGACATCAATAAAACTTTGGTTGAAGAATCTTCTCTTCCAAAAGTAGATTTTATCAATCGCATGTCAAAAAAAGAGTATTTTGAAAATGCTTCCCAATTGCTGAATCACATACAAAGAGGAGATATCTATGAAGTCAACTTTTGTCAAGAGTTTTATGCCAATGATATTTCTTTTGATTGTTTACAAGCTTATAAGAGTTTACGAGAAATATCAAAAGCGCCTTTTTCGGTTTTTTCTAAACTTGATTCTCATTACGTTATTTCTGCAAGTCCAGAAAGATACATTTCAAAATCAGGAAGTACGTTAATCAGCCAACCAATAAAAGGAACGGCTAGAAGAGATTTAGATCCAAATACTGATCATGAAATTAAAATTAAGCTCCAAAACGATCCTAAAGAAAGAGCTGAAAACATTATGATTGTTGATCTTGTGAGAAATGACTTATCTAAAATCGCTAAAAGGAAAAGTGTCACAGTTCAAGAATTATGTGAAATATATAGTTTTGAACAAGTTCACCAAATGATTTCAACAATTACCTGTGAAGTGAGTGATAACCTGAAGTTGAGCGATATTCTCAAAGCAAGTTTTCCTATGGGTAGCATGACGGGTGCACCAAAATATAAAGCCATGGAACTGGCTGAAAAATATGAAACAACAAAACGCGGGCTTTACAGTGGTTCCGTGGGTTACATCACGCCAGATTTTGATTTTGACTTTAATGTGGTTATCCGAAGTTTACTTTATAATGTAGATAATCAATATTTATCTTACATGGTTGGCGGTGCTTTAACATCAAAATCGGTTATCGAAAAAGAATATGAAGAATGTGAGTTAAAAGGAAGAGCGATGAGAAAAATATTTGGGCAATCTTCATAAGAAATCGCCCAAATAAAATTATAACTTGCTGATTTTCTCACTCAATGTCGTGATGAATTTGTTGATCGGATTTTTGATCATCATTCCCATCATTGCATTAAACTCACCTGCAAAAACAAGCTGAACTTCAGATTCGTTTTCTGAGATTTCTTCGATTAAACCAGTTAAAGTAAATTGTAATTTTTCACTAGTTGAGCCTAAAATAATTTCATTAAATTCTTTAGTCTCTTGTAATCTTAATTTAATAACTGGCATTCCTTTGAGTTGAAAAATAAAACTTTCATCCTCTAATGTTTCAAATTTTTCAATGCTTTCAGGCATTATTTTTTCAAAGTTTTCTACATTTTTTAAAAATTCAAAAACTTCTTTTTGTGATTTTGAAACCTTTGCTTTTGGGCTTTCTAAATTCATATTTATTTTTAATTATTCCAATTGGCGGGATCTTCTCGCCATGTTCTTAATAACTTTAATTCTTCTTTATTGAGGTAATTTGTCTTGTAAGCTTCTTCAAGCAGCGTGTCATAACTTCCAAGCGTGTGGAGGTCGAGATGTTCTTTTTCGAAATTTTCTTTAGAAACGTCAAAACCATAACTAAAAACTGCCATCATTCCTTTAACGTTTGCACCAGCCTCAGATTTTAAAGCCTTAACAGCATTTAAACTGCTTTTTCCTGTACTGATTAAATCTTCAATAACAACAACATTTTGATGACTATCTAAGTGACCTTCAATCTGATTTTTTCGGCCATGTTTTTTTGGCTCAGGCCTTACATACACAAAAGGTAAACCTAAATAATCCGCTACTAATGCGCCAATGCCAATAGCTCCAGTTGCAACTCCAGCAATAACATCTGGCTTGCCATAAATTTGTTCAATTGGTTTTGCAAGTTCGGCAACAATATAATTACGTATTTGTGGATATGATAATATAATTCTATTATCACAGTAAATTGGAGATTTCCAACCGCTTGCCCAAGTAAATGGTGTTTGCGGGTTTAATTTTATTGCATTAATTTGCAATAAAAGTTCTGCTGTTTTTTGAGCTGTGCTTTCACATAAAATCATAATTGCAAATGTATAAAGTTTTCATTAATGACGTCCCAATTATTTTATCTACAGATAAAAATATAGGTGCAAAATACACATCAATTTCTATAAAAAAGGCCAAAATTAAATCTTTAATTAAAAAAGTTTCTAAAGGTGAAATAGAACATTTACATCTATATCATAAAAAAGAGCACAAACTTTTAAAACACCTTAAGAAGAAATTAAAAGTCATTGTTGCAGGAGGAGGTCTTGTCAGAAACCCCGATGGTAAAATGCTTTTTATTTACAGAAATAAAAAATGGGATTTGCCTAAAGGAAAAGCAGAAAAAGGCGAAACAATAGAGGAAACCTCAATTAGAGAAGTGGAGGAAGAAACTGGTGTAGAAAATTTGAAAATTGGCGAGCTTATTAAAGTCACTTACCATATTTTAAAAAGAAAGGGAAAGTTTAAGCTTAAAGAGACGCATTGGTTTGCGATGACAACAGATTACGCAGGTGATTTAATACCTCAAGAAGATGAGGGAATAACGAAGGTTAAGTGGAAAAATAAGAAAAAAGCAAAGAAAGCTCTTAAGAAATCTTATGAAAACATTCGTTTGCTTTTTCCTGATGATTTTTTTGAAGAAGAGGTTACTTCATAAGTCTATAAATTGGATATTTTAAGTGCGCATCCTCATAATGTTTTGATTGTTTATGAACCCAACTTAATTGTGCATACCAGTTTTTAGAAAATTCTTTGTCAGCTTTTTTCTTCTCATCAAATTTCTTTTTTAGGTCTGGATTGTTTTCTATAAGTTCAACAGCCATATCTTCAAAAATATAAGTTGAAAAATGCTCTTTTTGTTGTAAAACGCTATCAAAGAAATTCCAGTTGAAGTATGAGTCAATCGCTTCTGGCTCTAATGTCTCAAGAATATATCTGATTGCTCTTTGATCAGTTTTAACAACAATATCACCTTCTCTAAATTCTTGTTTCGATTTGAAGGTTTTAACCTTTGTATTTGAATGAAGATAATGACCTTCGAATGGAGATTGATTTGTTTTAAAATCTGTAATTCTATAGTAATCAACTTCCATAATAGAATCTTTGTCCAGACGATGATATGTCACAGAATTCCATTTTAGAAGTTCTATTATTTTTTCCCATTGTTGAGGAATGATATAAGATTTAGGGACTTGAATTGAATCTGTTGCAATATATTTATTATGATATTTAACATCCACCGTATAGGTTGAATCACGGTTGTACTTTATTCTGTCAAAACCCGTGACTTCACTTTTTAAAGTGTCAACTTGAAAAGCTTTAAAATTTAAAATTTGATAACTCGTGCTGTCTAACTCATATTGAATAGGGTAGTAATCTAAATTTTGGAAGTATTGATGATTATTCTCTTTCTTTTCCTTAATTTCTTTAGCATCTTTCGCACTTATCTTTGCCATCGCTTGAAGAAATGCATGAGTTCCTTCTACACGTTTTTTGTAACTTTTGAGCATATGTGTTTCGATAACTAAACCGATACTGTTCCATAAAGAACTGTAACCAGTTGAATATCTTGGCGAATCTAAAAACTGATTAAAACCTCCATCTGGTGGGCGATTGAAGACATTGACATAAGGTGTAGAATCCCAATTATTTGATTGTAATGAATCTTTCACTTCAGGGATAAATCGATCTGTCATGTATTGACTTAATTCTCCACCTAACTGGTTTTGTTGTGTGAAAATATGTGTTAAAACGTAAGGATAATCAGCACCATTTGTCGCATGCGTGTCGATAAAAATGTGCGGTTTGACCTTGTGATAAATTTCAAAAAAAGCTTTACTGTTTTTTGAGTCAGACTTGATGAAATCTCTATTCAAATCATAGTTTTTGGCGTTGCCTCTAAAACCATATTCAGATGGTCCATTTTGATTGGTTCGCCAAGTCGAATTTCTATCATGTGCACCGCCAACATTGTAAACAGGAATACTATAAATTTTTATATTCTCCTTCAGCTTGATTTTACCTTCAGCTAAATCTTTAAAAAATAACATTGAGGCATCAATTCCACCAGGTTCACCAGGGTGAATACCGTTGTTAATTAAGATGTTTAAACTATTGAGACTTGCAGATTCTGAAGCATATTCAACAAGATGTAAAGGTGTTCCATAATCAGTTTTGTAGTGTTCAGTTAGTGTAATGTTTTCATGATTTTCTGCTAAGTTTTTATAAAAATGAATCACTTCAGCATATGTAGAAGTCGAGTCACCATTTGTTCTCATATAAGCAGTGTTGACTTCTTTTTTTTCTGTTTGTACTGTTTCGTTTTTATTTTCCTTTTCTTGACAACTCATCAATAAAAAACTAAAAACGATTAAAAAAATAAATTTAGACATGGCTTTAGCGTTAGGTGAACTTTTAGTAGAATATTTGATTTTATAATATGAAGTCAATATTAATCAGGTGTTTTACGGACAACATCAGGAACTAATCCTGTGTAATCACCATTATTTCTAATTACATCACGAACAATTGATGAAGAAATATAGCTTTTGCCACTTGAAGTTAGTAGAAAAACAGTTTCTATTTGTTCTAGCTTTCTGTTGGTATGTGCGATAGCTTTTTCAAATTCAAAATCAGCTGGATTTCTTAATCCACGAAGTATGAATTGAGCTTTTTTATAATTACAATAATCAACGGTTAAACCTTTATAAGTGTCAACTTTTATTTTGGGTTCACCTTTAAAGGCTTCTTCCAAGAAATGTTTGCGTTCATCTAAAGAGAACATATAATTTTTATCTGCATTGACGCCTATTGCTAAAATGATTTCATCGAAAAGTGTGAGTCCACGCATAATGATGTCATAATGACCTAAAGTCAAAGGATCAAAAGATCCTGGAAAGACGGCTTTTTTCATAATAGTTATTTTTCTAAAAATAGGAATTTCTTATATCATCTTAAAATGAATTCAGTGCTGTTTCAACAGCCTCATCGAAAAGCTGTGTTAAACCAATGCCAGCTGCTTTAGCTTGTTGAGGTAAAATACTTGCTTCAGTAAGACCAGGACAGGTGTTGCATTCAATAAAGTGTGGTTCTCCATTATGGAAAATAAATTCAGATCTCGTTAAACCTTTTAATTTCAAAATTTTAAAAATCTTTTCAGCTTGTTTTTTCACTTTTGAAGCATCTTCATCTGAAATTCTTGCAGGTGTGATTTCTTGTGATTGCCCTAAATACTTAGCTTCATAATCAAAAAACTCGTTTTCAGTCACAATTTCTGTGACAGGTAAGGCGGTGATTTTTCCATTGTGGTTGATGACGCCAACACTCACTTCAATTCCATCAAGAAAGGATTCAATAATCACCTCATCATCTTCTTTTAATGAATGCGCAATCGCTTCTTTCATTTCGCTTGCTTTTTTCACTTTTGAAATCCCAAAACTACTTCCAGCTCTATTTGCTTTAACAAAACAAGGTAAACCTACTTTTGTTATAATGTCATCAACATTTATAGAATCACCTTTATTTATAAAAAAGTTATCAGCAGTTCGTATTCCATAAGCTTTTAGTACAGAAATACAATCGCGTTTATTAAAGCTTAGGGCTGATTGGTAATAATCACTGGCTGTTTGAGGAATGCCAAGTGTTTGTAAATAAGCTTGTATGAGACCATCTTCACCAGGTGTACCGTGTATTGTGTTAAAAGCACAATCAAAGCGGATGAGCTTATTTTCAATTTTAACTGAAAAATTAGCAGAATCAATTTTGTGCTTTTCTTGATTATCGGTCACAACAAACCATTCATCTTTTAGTATATGTGCACGGTAAACATTGTATTTATCTTTGGGTAAATATTGATAAACGACTTCACCACTTTTTAGTGAAATTTCAAATTCACTGGTATAGCCACCCATTAAAACAGCGATGTTTTTTTTCATATTATTTTTTTTCAAAGATAAGTTTTGAGCAGCTTATTTTACACAGCTTTCCCATAAATTATCATCTGGAACATCAGCTGTAAATTTCATTTTTTCTTTTTTAACAGGATGAATTATTTCAAGTGATCGCGCGTGTAAATGAATGCTTGCATCTTTATTACTTCTGTCAAATCCGTATTTTAAATCACCTTTAATCGGACATCCAATTGCAGAGAGTTGACTCCTGATTTGATGATGTCTTCCTGTTTTTAACGCAACCTCTAGTAAATAATAATTATTTAAAATTTGAATTGTTTTGAAGGATAATTCAGCCTTTTTAGAATTTTCGACAGGATTTTTATGAGCGTAAGATTTGTTCTGTTTATGATTTCTTTTGAGGTGATGTACTAAATTCATCTGTTCCTGTGGCGGTTTATTTTTCACCAAAGCCCAATAGATTTTAACAGGTTCATGAGCTGCAAAAGATTTGTTTAAACGTGTTAAAGCTTTTGAAGTTTTTGCAAAAACCACAATGCCGGAAGTTGGTCTATCTAAACGATGCACAACTCCTAAATAAACAGCACCTGGCTTGTTATATTTTTCTTTAATATAAGATTTAACAACTTCACTTAGCGGTTTGTCTTTAGTTTTATCGCCTTGTACGATATCGCTCGCACGTTTATTAATGACAATCATATGGTTGTCTTCGTAAATGATTTGTAAATTATCTTTGTTGGAAAGCATAAAATATGTTGGCTTAAATTAAAAAGAGATGAAATCAGAATGTTTTTGAAATAGTTTCAGAAAAACAATTGATGATTTCATCTCGTTAAAAAGTTTTTAAAACAAAAATCAAGTTTGAATCACACCTAAGTTGAAATCTTTTTCAATAGGCGCATGGTTTGCAGCTTCAATTCCTGTAGAAATCCATCGGCGCGTGTCTAATGGATTGATAACAGCATCAGTCCACAAACGTGCAGCCGCATAGTAAGGACTTGTTTGCTCGTCATAATTATTTTTGATTTTATCGTAAAGTTCTTTCTCTTTTTTCTCAGTGATTTTTTCGCCTTTCGCTTTTAAACGTGAGGTTTCAATTTGTAATAAAACTTTTGCAGCTGAATTACCACTCATCACAGCAAGTTCAGCACTTGGCCAAGCAGCAATTAATCTCGGATCGTAAGCTTTGCCACACATTGCATAATTTCCAGCGCCATACGAATTTCCAATCACGATTGTAAATTTAGGAACAACAGAATTACTAACAGCATTTACCATTTTGGCACCATCTTTAATAATTCCGCCGTGTTCGCTTTTACTACCTACCATAAAACCTGTGACATCTTGAAGGAAAACAAGAGGAATCTTTTTTTGGTTACAATTTGCGATAAATCGGGTTGCTTTATCAGCTGAATCACTATAGATAACACCGCCAAATTGCATTTCACCTTTTTTGGTTTTAACGATTTTACGTTGGTTGGCAACAATACCAACAGCCCAACCATCAATTCGGGCATAACCAGTAATTAATGTTTGACCATATCCAGCTTTATATTCTTCAAATTCAGAATTATCAACCAATCTTTCAATAATCGGCATCATATCATATTGATCACTTCTTTTTGCAGGAAGAAGACCGAAAATATCATCTTGATTTTCTTTTGGTTTTTCAGGTTTTTTACGGTTGAAGCCAGCTTGATCAAAATCACCAATTTTATCAACAATATTTTTAATTTTAGTCAAGGCATCTTTATCATCTGTAGCTTTATAATCTGTGACACCGCTAATTTCACAATGTGTTGTTGCACCACCAAGCGTTTCATTATCAACGCTTTCACCGATAGCAGCCTTAACGAGATAGCTTCCTGCTAAAAAGATACTTCCAGTTTTATCAACAATGAGAGCTTCGTCACTCATGATTGGAAGATAAGCGCCGCCAGCGACACAACTTCCCATAACAGCTGCAATCTGAGTAATTCCCATACTACTCATCACAGCGTTGTTTCTAAAAATACGTCCGAAATGTTCTTTATCAGGGAAAATCTCATCTTGCATTGGTAAAAACACACCTGCACTATCTACAAGATAAATGATAGGGAGATTATTTTCAATAGAAATCTCTTGAGCTCTTAGGTTTTTCTTTCCTGTAATCGGGAACCAAGCGCCAGCTTTTACAGTGGCGTCATTAGCCACAACAATAACTTGTTTACCAGATACATGACCGATTTTTACAACAACGCCACCACTTGGGCAACCACCGTATTCCTCATACATATCTTCACCAGCAAAAGCACCGATTTCAATAGCTTTTTTGGGATTATCTAATAAAAAGTCAATACGTTCGCGGGCAGTCATTTTCCCTTTTGAATGATGTTTTTCAATCTTTTTCTTGCCACCGCCTAAACTTACCTTGACCAGCTTGTCTCTTAAAGAAGAGGCGAGAAGCTTATTATGGTCTTCGTTTTTATTAAATTTTATATTCATTATATTGAGTCTGATTTGTCGCTAAAATACAAAACCTTTGTTAACTCAAAGCTTTGCGCTACAATAAAAATACGATTTATAAGTTGATAACTTCAAAACAAAACCGCTTTGAATTCTCTATATTTGCGAGTTGATTAAAATTCAAATTATGAATAAAAATACAGTTTTAGCATGGGCAACATTTATTATGATTGTTGTTGGTCTTGCCTTAATAGCTCTTGGTGCATTTCGTTATAATGATGTAGCAGGTTGGGGATTTGCCGCTGTCGGAATCGGATTTTTTGCTATTGCGTGGGTCTTTAATGCTTTAAAAGGTAGAGTTTAAAAAATAATAATATGGAAGAAAAGAAAGTAATTTTTTCAATGTCTGGCGTGAGCAAAACCTATCCAGGTTCGTCAAAGCCAGTGCTTAAAAATATCTATCTCAGCTTTTTTTATGGAGCTAAGATTGGTATTCTAGGTCTAAATGGTTCAGGTAAATCTACTTTGATGAAAATCATTGCTGGTCTTGAAAAGAACTATCAAGGAGATGTGGTTTTCTCGCAAGATTATTCTGTGGGATATCTTGAACAGGAACCAAAGCTAGACCCTGAAAAAACAGTGATTGAAGTTGTTAAAGAGGGTGTATCTGATGTTGTTGCTATATTGGATGAATACAACAAAATTAATGATGACTTCGGTTTACCTGAGGTTTATGAGGATGCTGATAAAATGCAGAAACTCATGGATCGTCAAGCTGTTTTGCAAGATAAAATCGATGCAACAAATGCATGGGAACTAGATAATAAGCTAGAAATTGCAATGGATGCTTTAAGAACTCCAGAAGCAGATAAGAAAATTGGTGTTCTTTCAGGTGGTGAAAAAAGACGTGTGGCACTTTGTCGTTTATTACTGAAAGAACCTGATGTTTTATTACTTGATGAGCCAACAAACCACTTGGATGCTGAGTCTGTTCATTGGCTTGAACATCACTTGCAACAATATAAAGGAACGGTGATTGCAGTAACGCACGACCGTTACTTCTTAGATAATGTTGCAGGTTGGATTTTAGAACTTGATCGTGGTGAAGGTATTCCTTGGAAAGGAAATTACTCGTCTTGGTTAGATCAAAAATCTAAACGTATGGCGCAAGAGCAGAAGCAGGCTTCTAAGCGTCAGAAAACTTTAGAGCGAGAACTCGAGTGGGTAAATATGGCTCCAAAAGGTCGACAGGCAAAGCAAAAAGCACGTTTGAAGAATTACGATAAATTGATGAGTCAAGATCAAGAGCAACTTGATAATAAGCTGGAAATTTTCATTCCTAACGGACCACGTTTAGGAACTAATGTTATTGATGCTAAAAATGTGAGTAAAGCTTATGGCGAAAAATTGCTTTATGATGACTTAAACTTTAATTTACCTCAAGCTGGAATTGTTGGCGTTATTGGTCCAAACGGTGCTGGTAAAACAACGATTTTTAAAATGATCATGGGAGAGGAGCAACCTGATAAAGGTGAATTTGTTGTTGGTGAAACTGCAAAAATCGCTTATGTTGATCAAAGTCATTCTAATATAGATTCGCAAAAATCAATTTGGGAAAATTTCAGTGATGGTCAAGATATGGTCATGATGGGCGGACGAAAAGTGAACTCAAGAGCTTATTTAAGTCGTTTTAATTTCTCAGGAAGTGAGCAAAACAAGAAAGTAGAAACTTTATCTGGAGGAGAAAGAAACCGTTTGCATTTAGCAATGACGCTGAAAGAAGAAGGTAATGTTCTTTTACTGGATGAGCCGACTAACGACCTTGATGTCAACACACTTCGAGCTTTAGAAGAAGGTTTAGAAAATTTTGCAGGTTGTGCAGTTGTAATATCGCACGACAGGTGGTTCTTAGATCGTATTTGTACGCATATTCTTGCTTTTGAAGGAGACTCGCAAGTTTATTTCTTTGAAGGAAGCTTCAGTGATTATGAAGAAAATAAGAAACAGCGTTTAGGCGGCGATATCATGCCAAAACGTATTAAATATAAAAAGTTAGTTCGTTAATTTCTATCACAGATCATAACTGAAAAAGCTGCCTTAATTTTATTTAAGGCAGCTTTTTTTATATTTCTCTTTTTTTGCGATGCTTCCATCTTTTATGTGTCCAGAGATAATATTCCGGCTTTTTCTTGATTTGATCTTCAGTGAGTTTTAAAAATTGATCAGTAATTTCATAATCATCAAACTCTGAAGGATCAGAAGCGAGTGTTTCAAATCTACAAACGTAATGACCGCGCTTTACTTTATCAATAGCCGCAAAAACAACAGTAGAATCAAATTTTTTGGCTAATAATTCAGCACCCGTATGCACAGGGACATAAACACCCATAAACTCATTCCAATGATATGCTTTTTGAGGTTTAGGAGATTGATCTGAGATAAATCCACTGATTGATAATTCATTATTTAATTTTGATTTTGTTAAAATCTCAATAGTTTCTTTTGTTGTAATTAAATCAGTATTAAACTTTGCTCGAATGTCTCTAACTAACTTATCAAAATGCTTATTTCTAAGGCGTTTATAAACACCGTAACCTCTTGATTTTATAAAAGATTGCATAATGAAAATCCATTCCCAATTACCATAATGAGAGAGCATGAGCACTATACTTTTGTTTTGGTTTTCAATATCTCTGATCATTTCTATGTTTTCAAACTTGAACCTTTTCTTAAGTTTTTCTTCAGAGATGTGTATGGATTTAATTGCCTCGAATATTAAATCACATAGGTGCCTGTAAAAAGCTCGCATTATTTTATTCCTTTCCTTAGTGGTTTTTTCGGGAAAAGCGAGTTTTAAATTAGCTCTAACAACTTTTTTTCGGTAACCAAAAATAGTATACATCAAAACAAAAACGATATCTGACAAGAGATAGAGTAACTTAAAAGGAAGGATTGAAATCAGCTTTAGAAGTGGATAAACAATATGAAAAGCTAGTCTTTGCATGTGTCAAAATTTGTGCAAAGATAAGTATATTTGTCCGCTAAACTAAGCTTATGTACAATTTAGATGTGATTACGATTTTGATTATTGCTGCCAATGTTTTGATGTCATTCAAAGGGTTTAAAGATTTATCTTTTTTTGAACAGTATAAGTTTCAAATAGCGAGATTACAATCTGGCGAAAAAATCAGAATGTTATCATCTGGTTTTCTGCACATTAATACAACACATCTTTTTGTAAATATGTTGACGTTGTATTTTTTTGCAGGAACAGTGATTGCTTATGTTGGACAAATAGGGTTTATATTAATTTATTTTGGAAGTTTATTAATTGGTAATATGCTTTCTTATCTTTTCCATAAAAACGAAGCTTATTATTCCGCAGTTGGTGCAAGTGGTGCTGTTATTGGCGTACTTTATGCCGCAATATTATTGCAGCCTGATATGATGTTAGGTCTCTTTTTTATCATTCCAATTCCCGCTTATGTTTTTGGTATTGGATATTTACTTTACTCGATTTGGGGTATGAAAAACCGAAATGATTCAATTGGTCACGATGCGCATTTTGGCGGCGCAATGGGTGGATATATCTTCACAATTCTACTAGTGCCAAGTGTCTTAACCAATCATTTATTTATGGTTATTTTATTAGCAGCACCAATTTTACTTCTTTTTATTCTTAAGTTTTTTAAAAAAATATAGTAGTTGTTTTTTGATTTCTCACGATATCTAACACTTTGGATTTATCTAATAAGTAAACTATTTCTTTTGAAATGATTGATGTCATTTTATAACATCTATCCACATTTATATCTTTTGATTTAGACAAATCTTTGATATAAATTTCGTTATTCTTGTTTTTAAAATTAGCTTTGCCTAAAAATTAATTTCAATGAAAACTTATTTAAATTTTGTTATCCTAATTTTAGGAATTGTATTTTTCAGTTCTTGTGAGTTGACAGCAACTGGAGAGCCAGAAGAATATGAATTATTGGATGGCCCAACAGAAGGTTTATCAAAAGCCGAGTCAAGACGATTTGTTCTTGGTGATGTTGCTTTTAACGATCAGATTTTTACAACCGAAACAGGTTTAGGTCCAATCTTTACAGGAACCAGTTGTGTTAGCTGCCATGCAGGAGATGGTAAAGGACATCCTTTTAATGGTTTTACAAGATTTGGACAAAGTGATGAAACAGGTAATCACTTTTTAGATCAAGGTGGGCCTCAGCTGCAAAACAAAGCTTTACCAGGCTATGAACCTGAGAACTTACCATCTGGAGCACCTCACACAAAATTAGTCGCACCAATTGTTACTGGTTTAGGTTTTTTAGAGGCTGTAACCGACGATTATTTATTGAGTTTACAAGACCCAAATGATCTTGATGATGATGGTATTCGTGGTGTTGTGCATTGGAATCATATTCCTGATTATGTAAAACCTCATGTCGATGCTGTTACTCAAAATGGAATGTATATTACACGTTTTGGTAAAAAAGCATCGGTCTATAATTTGCTAGAACAAACCGCTGATGCTTATAATCAAGATATTGGAATCACATCTGTATATGAACCTTATGATACTTATAGTGGTGATATGCAAGAACCTGAAATTGATGAAAAAACAGTTAATGATGTTGTTTTTTATCTTAAAACCTTAAAAGCACCAATTCAAAGAAATCAAGATGATCCAAATGTTATAGCGGGACAACAAGTTTTTGAAACCATTGATTGTGCAAAATGTCATTTGCCAGAAATGCAAACGGGTTATTCGCCAATTGATGCCATTTCCAATAAAACTTTCCATCCTTACACAGATTTACTTTTACATGATATGGGACCTGAATTAGATGATGGTTACACTGAAGGAACTGCAACCTCAGCTCAATGGAGAACTGCACCACTTTGGGGATTAGGACTTTCTGGAGACTCACAAGGAAATGCATATTACTTGATGCATGATGGTCGAGCGCACAGCATCCAGCAAGCCATAATGCTTCATGGAGGTGAAGCTATAAATAGCAGAAATATGTATGAAAATCTTTCAGACGAAGAGAAGAATAAACTTCTTGCATTTTTAGAATCACTTTAATGATGGATAGAAAAAAATTTGTCAAAACATTAGGAATTTGTGTTGTGGGAGTTCCTCTTATGTCACAGGTTTTACAATCTTGCTCAAGTATATACTATGCTGAAATTTCAGAAAAAAAAGGAAAACTTACTATTGCTAAATCTGAATTTATTGATCAAAAAGATAAAGAACGAAAGTTTGTTTTGGTTACACCCCAGGGAACAGATTTTCCTATTTCGTTATACAAAATTGAAGAAGATAGCTATGTGGCTTCTCTTTTAAAATGCACACACAGAGGTTGTGAACTCAACGTTGGCGGCAATATTTATTCCTGTCCTTGTCATGGAAGCGAATTCGCAACAACAGGTGAAGTGCTTGAAGGCCCTGCAGAAGAACAATTAAAAACATTTAAAACAACAACAGATGATCAGAATATCTACATCCATCTTAATTAAACTTATATTTAGTTTTTTATTTATATCGAGCTTCGCATCTCATGCTCAAGACTCATTAAAAACAAAGAAAAATTCAGCTTCTCAAATGAATATGGATGCTGCTGTTAATAAACCTTCTTTAACTTCAGATAAATCTCCCGTTACGCTTGGCGGTTATTTAGAAGCCAATTCAATTTATAGTACAGAAGAAGGAATTTCTGATGGTTTATCCTTTCAAGCCAGAAGATTAACTCTTTTTATGTCAGCAAACATTGCTAAGCGTATCAGTTTTATGACAGAACTCGAAATTGAAGATGGAGGAGAAGAAATGGCTATCGAGTTTGCAGCAATTGATGTTACTTTGGATCCTTTACTGAATTTTAGAGGTGGTATTGTGATGAATCCTATTGGTGCCTTTAATCAAAATCACGATGGCCCAAAATGGGAATTTGTTGAGCGTCCTGATATGGCTGTGAATATGTTAGCAGCAACTTTATCCAATGCAGGTTTTGGTGCTTATGGTAAAACTTATGCTGGTAACTGGATTTTTGGTTATGAAGCTTATGTGACAAATGGTTTTGACAATACGATTATTTCAAATGAAGAAGATAAAACCTATTTGCCATCTGCAAAAGAAAACCCAGAACGCTTCATGGAAAATCACAGTGGAAAAGCAACTTTTACAGGAAAAGTATCTATCAAAAATAGAAATCTTGGAGAGCTTGGTATTTCATACATGGGTGGAACTTACAATAAATTTGAAGACGATGGTGAGGAAATTGAAGACAAAGCTCGGTTAGATGTTTTTGCACTCGATTTCAACACAACAATTAAAGCGACTAATACAACAATAATAGGAGAAGCCGCTTGGAGTTGGATTGATATTCCTTCAACTTATACGCAGCAATATGGCGAAAAACAATTCGGTGCTTTTGTTGATGTCGTTCAGCCTATTTACCAAAACAAAGTTTTGGAATGGGAGAATGCGAGCTTAAATTTCGCCGCCCGTTTTGATTATGTTGATTGGAATATAGGCAAGTTTAAAGAAACAAACACCAATATTGGTGATGAACGAATTGCCGTTACGCCAGCTATCAGTTTTAGGCCAACGCCAGGAACTGTTTTTAGGATTAATTACAGATACCAATGGGATACAGATGTAATTAATAATCCAGCTGAAGAAGCAGCAACTTGGTATTTCGGGTTTAGCACATATTTTTAAGTTAAATATATTGATAAAAGAGGTTCTGGTAAGTCAGAAGTTTGAGGCAGAAATAAATTCTACTGCTTTCATTGTTCATAAAGCCAAAAATGACTTCAACAGAGCCTCTTTTTTATTTAAATAACTTTTAAAGTGCTGTAACCTTGTCCATTTTGGGTTAATTGTATTTGTGTAGAAATACGTTCTTTTAAACTGCTGACATGACTAATAATACCAATTGTTTTAGAAGATTTTGCTTGTAAAACTTCTAAAGTGTCTAATGTTTGATCTAGAGTTTCTGGATCTAAAGTTCCGAAACCTTCATCGATAAAAAGGCTGTTAATTTCTACTTTGCGTGAAGCAAAATCTGATAAAGCTAATGCTAAAGCCAAACTCATAATGAAAGCTTCACCTCCTGAAAGCGTTTTGACTGATCTTCGTTGTCCACCCATATGAGCATCAATAGCGATTAAACTGTCATCTTCACCTTTTGCTGCTTTATCAATTTGATAGCGATCGGTTAATAATCTCAAGCGTTCATTTGCTAAAACAAGAAGTTGCGAAAGCGTTAAGTTTTGCGCATAGTCATTAAATTTTTTTCCTTTTGAATCACCAATTAAATCATTCATCATTTTCCAACGATGATTTATTTTAAGTTGCTCTCCAATTTTTTCCTTTATATCAGATATTGTTTGAAGTGTTTCTTTTTGATTTTTAATTAATCGGTTGAATTCATTGAGTTGATTTTCAGTATCTTGTAAACGATTTTGTTTGTTTTTATAATTTTCTTTTAAATCATCAATAGTTTCAGAGCCTACTTTTTCTTTGAGTTTATCGATTTGTTCACTTAAATCTTTTTGACTTGTGTTCAGACTGATTTTTTGGTTTTCATAAGTCTGTTTTTCATCTTGATATTTCTGAAAAATTTGATGAGGTAAAATATGCTTGATTGCTTCAGAAACATTTTCATAATTAAGAGGTTCTAGGCAATTTTTTAAATAGTCGTTTTGCTTTTGATATTGGTTATCAATGTTTTCATCTTCTTCTTCAATCTTTGATTTTAAACTGTCAAGCTGTTCTTTTTCTTTTGATAAACTCAGGTAATTTCTTTCTGATTGATTGATTTTATTTTCAAAGTTATCACCTTCAAACAGTTGTTCGATTTCTTCTTTTTTGGAACGTCCCTTATTGAGTAAGTCTTCTAAATTAACAATAGAATTTTTGCTTTTTTGAAGTTGCGATAAAGCTTGTTGATATTTATAAAAATCATTTAGAGCTTCACTTTTGTTTTCCAATCTTTCCTTTGATTCAGAAAGAGAATCTGTATCAACCTCTAAGTTTTCAAATTGTTTTTGATATGAAATTTTTAAAGAATCTAATTCTGAAGTCAAAGATTCTAACTGATTTTCAGTTTTAGAGTTTTGTTTATTGACAGTCTCCAACTTTGTTTCAAACTGTGTCAACTGTGTTTTGTTTTTATTTAAAATTTCAGTTAATTCCTGAATTTCTTTCTCTAACTGATCATCGGCTTTAGGATGATTTTCAGCAAGCGGATGATCTAAACTACCACAAAGCGGACAAGGCTCATTAGGTTTTAAATCTATTCTATAATCTTCAAGTTTCTTCTGAAGTTCAGCGTTTTTTAAATGACTTTCCTTAGCCTCAAGTTGCGAATCTTGAAGCTGAATTTTGCTTTTTAAATCTTTAATTTGAGCAGGATAATTCTCAATTTCTTTCAGACTCTCTTTCAGATCTTTCTCTAAATTTTTAACTGTTTCGTTTTTTCGAGATAGTTCTGAATGACATTTTTCAGCATTCCAAATTTGCTTTAATTTTTCTTTAATTTCTTTTTGTTCATATTCAATATCAGTCGTTTCAGAAAAAGAATATTGTTTTTCTAATTCTTCTTTTTTATTCAGAATTTCATTAGTTAAATCTTGAACTTCTTGTAAGCTTGAACTCGGATGTTTTTGATTTAATTTTAATTTAAAATCTGCCAAATTTTCATCAATCGAGTTTGCTAAAGTTTTATAAGCTGTAAGTATTTCTTCGCGTTCTTTTTTAAATTTCCTTACTGTTTCTTTGTATTTAACGAGCTTGTCCTCAAAGTTTTTATCATTTGTATTTAAACCAAAAAGAGAAGCAAATTCGTCTTTATTTTGCTCAAGATTTTGATTGACATTCTCAAGCTTTTGACGATTTTCTTCCTTTTGAGATTCA
The DNA here is from genome assembly GCF_002810405.1 of Psychroflexus sp. S27. Taxonomy (NCBI): domain Bacteria; kingdom Pseudomonadati; phylum Bacteroidota; class Flavobacteriia; order Flavobacteriales; family Flavobacteriaceae; genus Psychroflexus; species Psychroflexus sp. S27. The sequence goes on from NZ_NEXQ01000007.1 coordinate 53,580, forward strand.
AGTTGTTGAAGCTGTTTGTTTAAATCTTTCCATTTTTGAATATTCTCAATATAGGCTTGTAATTCATTATGTTTTTTGAGCTGAACTCCTTTTTCTTTCTCAAAAACTGAAATTCTATCTTCGTTTTCTTTGATCTGATTTTTAAACTTTTCAAGATCATCTTGATGTTGAAGATATGTCCGCTTATCATTAATTTGAAGTTCTAAAGCTTTCAAAAGCTTGCTAATCTTTTCTTTTTCCTTGTGTGTTTCTTGAGCTAACTTTTCTTTTTCTTCAAACTCTTTTTCAGAAATAAGCACTTCCTTATGGGTGGAAATTTTATCTTTTTGTTTTTTAACCGCATTATCCAAGTCACGATATTTATAAAATGCCGTTTGACCTAATCTTCTATAAATACCTGTTCCAGTAATTTTTTCAAGCAATTCGCCACGCTCCTCTTTTTTTACTTTTAAAAATTTCGCAAATTCACCCTGAGCAAGTACAACGGACTTAATAAATTGATCGTAATTTAAGCCAATCAATTCTTCATTTTTTGCAGGAACATCTCCTTTTTTATAATCTAAACTTTTATCATTAGAAATATCTGTAATTGACATTTCGTAGTCTCTTAAATTCCCAGTTCTCGCTGTTGAAATGTTCCATTGTGAGCGATAAATACCAGATTGACAACTGTAAGTGACTTCAGCAGAGGCCTCTTTTTGATTACGCGTTAAGATGGCACCTTTATTAGAAATTTCAGATTTGCTCATTTTTCCTAATCGCGGAACTTGATTGAAAAGTGCTAATGAAATTACGTCCAACAATGTTGTTTTCCCGCTTCCTGTTGGTCCTGTGATGGCAAATAAATTATTCTCTGTAAAAGGTGTTTTTGTAAAATCAATTTCGTGGTCACCTTTTAAAGAATTGATGTTTTTAAACTTTATTTTTAAAATTTTCATGAGGATAAAAGCTTATAATTCAGTATTTAGAAGTTCTTCAAGTTCAATAAATGTTTGTCTCAGTTCAGTTTTTTCTTTTTCTGAATAAGATTCTTGTTCGATCAAATTGTCAAAAACTTCTTTGGGTTTGAGATCTTCTAAATTTTGATTGATTTTATAAATTTCACTGGTTTTTACCTGCTCATTTTTAAAACTGGCTCTGTGTTTAACAATTTCGAAATCTTTATGATTAAAATCACTCACTAATTGATCTAATAATGTCAATTTATTTTGACTAAAGTCCTTTTCAATCATTTCAATTTCTACTAAGCTTTTTAAATGTCCGATTGCATCTAGATGAGATAACTTATTTTCTATTTCTTCAAGTGTGCCACTTATTTTTAATAATTGTCTGAATTTCGGAATCTGAATATTTTCGACAGCTAAATTATTTGTTGTATCGAGTAATAAAACCCTCTTTTCATCACGTCTTTCACTGAAAGAAAGCATAAGAGGTGAACCGCTGTAATATGTTGGAACGTTAGAATTAACTTGCTGAGGTTGGTGAATATGTCCTAAAGCAACATAATTAAAATGTGAATTGAATTGCTCAGCGTGAAAAGCAGCCTGATTACCAATTTGTATATCTCTCTCACTTTCTGAAGTGCTGACGCCTGCTGCATATAAATGTCCCATCGCTATTGCGGGCAAGTCAGGATATTTGGTTTCACAAATTTCAGCAGCTTCATCAAAACGCATTTGTATTCCTTTCTGAATTGCTTGCAATCTATCTTCATAAGTTTGTCCTTCTTCTGATTTACGAACATCAGCATCGCGTAAATAGGGAAGGGCAGCGATTACAACTTCAGGTTGTTTTGAATTTGGTAAAGGAATGATGCAATCCTCCATGTTTTCAGGTAAACCACCAATGACATTGACTTTCAAAGCTGATAATAAATCTTTTGGCGCATCAAGCATACTTGGCGAATCGTGATTTCCACCAGTGATAATGACATGACAGTTAAGCTTATTTAAAGCAACCAAAGATTGATAATATTGCTTTCTAGCTTCGGCTGAAGGATTAGCTAAATCAAAAACATCACCTGAAATAAGAATAGCATCAATTTTTTTTTCAACAACTAAATCACTAAGCCAACCGATGTAAAGGTCAAAATCAGCGTATAAATAATGTTTGTGTAAGCGTTTGCCAATATGCCAATCGGCTGTGTGTAAAATTTTCATAATTACGGGAGTGAAATCGAATGTATGTCAATTGCAATTTATCATTTTCTGATTAAAAATGATAGGTTTAAAAGTGTTTAAACTTGAAGATTTTAATTCATGAGAAGAAAGAGAGCTTCATCTATCATATCTTGAATTTCATTAGGGAATTTGATCTCTTGGTTTTCAATAATGACATCGGTTTTATAAAGCGGAAATTCCATTACAATTTTGGCTTTCATGGTTTGTAAAGAATTCAATAATGATTGCATGGCAAATTCGCCACGGGGTTCGTTTGGTGTAAAGGTGATGGGTAAAATCCTTTTATCAGAAAACTCTCCAGAATGTGTACACCATTCAATCATGTTTTTAAGAACGGCAGGTATATTATGTGTGTATTCTGGCGTTGAAATGATAATTGCATCAGCTTCTAAAATACTCTCCTTAAAATTCTGAATCTCTTCAGGAACACCTTTTTTTAATTTTTCAGGTGTAAACAACTCAAAAGCATGTATATCATCATACACCTGCATTTGATGTTTATCGGCAATGCTTTTCTGTATAGCTTTCAGCATGTAATAATTACTGCTTTTTTGACTTGCAGAACCTGAAATACCAAGAATTTTCATGAATTTTAAAATTTAATAAGCTGTTTTATCAGCTTTTACTTTCCATTGTTTAAAAACTTCAACGCCTTTTTCTCTTTCGATATTTATAAATTCAATTGAACGCGAAGAAATATCTTTGTCTATTTCATCATAAATAAATTGATCATCAAAGTCAATTTCTGCAGCATCTTCTTTGGTGCATGCATAATAAACAGCTTTGGGTCTCGACCAGTAAATCGCGCCTAAGCACATTGGACACGGCTCGCATGAGGTATAAATTATACAATTTTCTAACTGAAAATTCTGTAAGTTTTCACAAGCTTTTCTAATCGCCACAACTTCAGCATGCGCTGTTGGGTCATTATCAGTTGTGACTTGGTTAAAGCCTTCAGCAATGATTTCATCGTCCTTAACAACGACGCACCCAAAAGGACCGCCAGCGTTTTTATTCATACCTTTTTCGGCAAGTTCTATTGCCTTTTGGATAAAGTGTTCATGATTTTTTTCCATAATATAAAAGATTATTGTTTGAGAGATTTGATGAGTAGTGCTGCAGTAGCAGGATTTGTAGCTAGAGGAATATCGTGGACATCACAAATTCTAAGTAACATTAATACATCAGGTTCGTGCGGATGTTTTTCTAAAGGATCTCTAAAAAATAAAACCAATTTGCATTGGCCAGTTGCAATTCGGGCAGCGATTTGTGCATCGCCACCAATAGGTCCAGAAAGAAATCGTGTGACTTTGAAGCCAGCTTTTTCAACCTTTAAACCTGTTGTTCCTGTTGAAACAAGAGAGATATCTTCTCTTGTAAAGAAATCTTGAAACTCATTGATAAATTGAACCATTTCGGCTTTTTTACCATCATGAGCAATAAGTGCTACTTCCATAAATTACATTTAGTTTTCACGTAAATATAATTGATTTTAAAGGGATAATGAGTCTTTATTATGAGGAAATCATTAAGAAAATTTAAGCTTAATCTTCGCAATGCGCGCAATTAGATTCGCCGACGAGTTCGCCTTTATCATTAAATGAAAATTGACAACATTCATTAAAACGTTTTTTTAAAATGTCTTTTGCTCGCCTGATGCGTGCTTTCATATTTGCGAGGCTAATTCCGATGAGTTCAGCGGCTTCACTTTGTTTTTTGCCTTTTATGTAAACTAAGGTAATTGCTGTTTTGTAGTTTGGAGGTAATTCGTTGATAAATCTTTCAAAACAACAAAATTGATCTTTAAATTCATTACTTGAAAGAGCGGATAAATCTTCATGATCATCTTGTGGTAAGCCTTCTCTATGATAATTGATGATCTCATTTCTCAAAATTTGAAAAGCCCATGATCTCGATTGAGACGGGCTTTTCAATTGATTTATGTTTTTATGAATTTTGAAAAAAGTATTTTGTAAAACCTCCTTGGCAATGTCTTCATTTTGTACTTTTTTTAAACAGAAAAAGTACATTTCACTGCTGTGGTCATTCCAAATATCAGAGGTTTGAAAACTCATAAATGATTCAATTAATTACAGCAGCTACATTTTGAACATTCACAAACATCGCAAGGGCAATCGCTTGTTTTACAATTCACACAATTACACTTTGTGCATTCGCAGTTCGTACATTCGCAATTATTCATAAGATTTGATTTTTATAGGTTCATTAAGGAGACGAGATAAACTCAAAAAGGATACACAATTTTTGAAATAATTTTATTTTTCATTTTAAAAATCTGATTAACAATGATTTATTTCTTTATTGAAAATTCTTTTTTTCTGAATTATAAACTTTTTCTTCAACTGAAAATAGAGTAGTGGTGCTATAATGGGAAACATGAAAACAAAAATTAAACATATTACTTTAGTCAATCTTGATTTAAATTGACTCAGAAAAATATCTAGAATTGCCCAAACCCAAAGTGTCAGGCTTAGTAAGATTAAGACTAACATCATAAGATTTGGATTCATACTCTAATATTTATAATCGTAAATTTATGAATAATAAGTAGCTTAAAAAAACTATTACAGTTTTTGAACTTTCTTGATTGTTTTCTTTTTGATTTTTCCCAACAATCTTGTGAAATTGATGTTATCGAATATTAATCCACTGATGATAAAAACGAGTCCATAAAGTGTTGATTCTTGAATCTCTTCTCCTAAAACAAAATATATAACAATTAAAGAAATAAACGGAACAAGATAAATCAGTTTGCTCACTCTTGCTGTTTTTTTAGATTTTTTGAGCGCTAAAGACCAAATGATAAAAGTGATTCCCATCTCAAACAAACCAACATAAGCAGCACTTAAAAAGTGCTGACCTGAATATTTAGGAAATTCTGAAAATACAAATAAAGCGATTGTGATATAAATCATCCCAAATAAAAAATTGAGAAATAGTTTACTGATTTCGTCTCTCTGATCTTTGATATTGTAAATCCAAAATAACGCCCAAATAACAGCTGATGCCAAACCAAAAGCAGCACCTTCAGGATTGCTAAACGAAAACTCTGTTAATTGACCTCTTGTTGAAATAATCATTACACCAAGGAAACTAATCAAAATCGCCATAAAGTTTTTAAAACTGATTTTTTGTTTTAAAATTGGAATGGATAATAAAGTAATCATAATTGGCCAAGTGTAATTTAATGGCTGTGCTTCTTGAGCTGGCAATAATTCATAAGCCTTAAATAAAACGATGTAATAAACAAATGGATTGACCAATCCGAAAATAGCTGATTTTAAATAAGCCTTTGCTGGCCATTTAAAAATGTTTTTCAACTTTTTTTGATAAGCAACAACACAAAAAAGTGTGATTAACGAAACAAAGACTGACAAAAAGAGCAACTGAAAAAAATCAAAATACTCCATTGACATTTTCATCGCTGTTGCAACAGTCCCCCACAAAATGACGGCAATTATTGCGTAAGTATAAGCTGATTTTTGCTCTGACATTGGTTGTTGATTATGAGTGTTTTTACTAAAATTTAATCAAAAAGTTAACCTGCAATTTTACAAAGTATTTATGAGCTGAAGAATTTAAAATGAGATGTTTTTAAGACAGAATACTTATTGAGCTAATAAGCTAAATCTTTAATTCTAAAAATATTCAAATTACTCAACATTTTTGTGACGACTTGGAACTTGCGTATAAACCAGAATAGCTCCAATTCCTGCTAATACTGAACCGATAATGAAGGGAACTGCAAAACCAAACCTTATTGCGAAGCCAGTCAGAAAAGCGCCAAGTGAAATACCTAAACCAAATGCAACGGTCAGTACTGAAAGTTGTGCGCCAACTTGTCCTTTTTTAGCTAAATCTCCAGCTAAAGCAAGTGCAGGTGCAAAAACCATTGCTGCGCTAATTCCATGTAATGCTCGGCTGACAATCATATGCCAAGACTCAGTTGACATTCCTTCAAAAAGTACGATAGGAATCAAACAAATGAGTCCAGTAACAATAAAGACTTTTCGGCCATATTTATCGCTTGCTTTTCCTATAATAGGTTGAAAAATAGCGAGAGAAGCAATAAGTGCACTAAATTGAATTGAGAACAGAAAAGGACCTTGTGAAAGTCTCTCATTAACTTCAAGTTCAATTGGTGCTAACAGAGCAAAACCCATACTCATAAACATTGTTGCAATACCAAGTGTAAAAATCGGATCGATTATTTTACCAGGAATTTTGGATTTAAAATTGATAATAATTCCTTCAGAACTTGGTTTGGTATCTTCAGGATCTTTAACAAAAAAACTGACTAAAATAAGACTTATAAGAGGTGCAAGTGCGGCTATCAAAAAAGCTGCGATAAAACCACTGATTGTTCCTATCACAGGAAGTGTGTAAGGTCCGCTTTCAACTAAAACACCACTTACCAGAGGGCCAATGCCAAAACCTATTAAACGGAATGCATTGTAAACGCCCATATTGCCGCCGCGATTTTTTTCAGAGCTAACTTCACTTACTAAAGCCAAAGTTGCAGTGATGGTTAAGGCTGCTGCAATTCCTTGTGCAGCACGAATAAGCAGTAAAAATAAATAGCTGTGAGCAAATGAATAGAGAAAATTTACAATCATGAAAAGGAATAACCCAAGTATCACAAAGAATTTTCTTTTACCCAGTTTATCAGAAAGTCTCCCTGTTAAAGGTTGACAAAAACTACTGACTAAACCGAAAAGACCAATGACTATTCCGGTAATTAAAGATTCAGAAAGGCCAAATAAATCGCCTTTAACTTGACCACTAGCAATGTAAAGAGGGAGAACTACAACGAGAAAAGAATTTCCGACAGCATCTGCCATTCTAGCGATACCTAGAATAATTACACGTGTGTCTGTTCCGAAAAGTTGTTTTGTATAATTATTTTTCACAAACCAAAACTATACTTTTATAAAAGAGAGATTCTTATTAAAGTCTTAAATCTGTAATATTATCATTCAAAATGGTTTTAGCTTACTTATTCAGAAATGTTTGTGATTAAGGTCTAAAAAAATACTAAACATATTATTTAGGTAATACTAATATTTATTTTTAAGTAAATAAAATGTAACTTTGAGCATTAATTAAATAATATGTTTAGTCAGTCTGAAGAAAACTATTTAAAAGCCATATTTCATTTACAACAAGAAAGTGAAAAAGGTGTTTCGACTAATGAGCTTGCTGAAAGTTTAGATACTAAAGCTGCCTCAGTCACTGAAATGATTAAAAGATTAGCTGATAAAAATCTAGTTGATTATCAAAAATATTACGGTGTTCACCTAACCAATTCTGGAGAGTTACAAGCCTTAAAAGTGATTCGTAAGCATCGATTGTGGGAAACATTTCTGGTTGATCGACTTAATTTTGCTTGGGATGAAGTCCATGATGTTGCGGAGCAATTAGAGCATATTCAATCTCAAAAATTAGTCGAAGAGTTGGATAGATTTTTAGGAAGACCCAAGTACGACCCGCATGGTGACCCGATTCCTGATGAAAAAGGAAATATTCCCGATGCACCAACAAAACGTTTGATTCAACTTCAAAAAGGACATAAAGGCATTTGTAAAGGTTTTAATGATACTTCTTCTTCTTTTTTACAGTTTTTAGAAAAAATAGATATTGGTTTAGGAACTGAAATAGAAGTTATCCACATCGAGTCTTTTGATGAAAGCATGACTGTCAAGTCTAATGGGAAAGAAATAGCCTTGTCTAAAATGGCTACAGACAATATTTATATAGAAGAAATTGAAGTGAATTAATTTTAAATAATAAAATTCTATTCGCAAAAGAAGAAAACACAAGTTATGAGAAACACTTTACTATTCATTTTTTGTTTGAGTCTGTTTTGGAGTTGTCAAAATTCCGGACATCAAAAAAGTGAAAAACTCAATGTTGTCACCACAACGACGATGATTACAGATTTAGTCAAAAATATCGGTCGAGATTCTGTTCAAGTCCAAGGTTTAATGGGAAGTGGTGTCGATCCGCATTTATACAAAGCAAGCGAAGGCGACGTGAGTAAACTGACTCAAGCAGATATCGTTTTTTACAGTGGTTTACATTTAGAAGGAAAACTGGTTGATGTTTTTGAAAAAATGGGACGTCGCGGTAACACAATCGCTTTGGCCGAAATTCTTGAAGAAAAAGATTTGATCAGCTCTACTGAGTTCTCAGGAAGTTACGATCCACATATTTGGTTTGATATTTCTTATTGGAAACGAATTACGAAAAACTTGACAAATCAGTTGAGCAAGCAAGATCCTGAAAGTGCAGATTATTATAAACAAAATGAAAAAGTTTACCTCAAGAAGCTTGATGCTTTAGAAAAAAAAGTCAAAGAAATTATTTCAGAATTACCAGAAGAAAAAAGAATCCTTGTGACTGCACATGATGCTTTTAGTTATTTCGGAAAAGCTTATGGCTTTAATGTCATCGGTTTGCAAGGTTTATCAACGGCAACTGAAGCAGGAGTTAAAGACGTCAGACGTTTATCGAAATTAATCATTGATAATGAAGTGAAAGCTATTTTTATAGAAAGCAGTGTGCCAAGAAGAACGATTGAAGCACTTCAAGAATCAGTTAAATCAAAAGGTTTTAATGTAGAAATAGGAGGGACACTTTACTCTGATGCTTTAGGAAATTCAGGAACTGAAGAAGGCACTTATATCGGAATGTTTAAATACAACGTGAGAACAATTATTGATGCTTTAAAATAATTTTTTAAAACTTCAACAACAAAAAATAACGCGATGACAAAAAAAACTTACGCTATACAAGTTGATGACTTAACAGTTGCTTACGATTATAAACCAGTGCTGTGGGACATTGATTTAAAAATACCTGAAGGTGTTTTGATGGCAATTGTCGGTCCAAATGGTGCAGGAAAATCAACTTTGATAAAGGCCATTTTAGGCATTATAAAACCCATTGCTGGAAGTGTCAAAATTTTTGGTAAGCCTTACAAAAAACAAGTTGATAAAGTTGCTTATGTTCCTCAAAAAGGTAGCGTGGATTGGGATTTTCCAACAACAGCGCTTGATGTTGTGATGATGGGAACTTATGGAACTTTGGGTTGGATAAAAAGACCTGGACAAAAAGAGAAAAAAACATCTTTAGAAGCTTTAGAAAAAGTAGGAATGTTGGAGTTTAAAAACAGACAAATCAGCCAACTAAGTGGAGGTCAACAACAACGAATTTTTTTAGCAAGAGCTTTAGTTCAGAATGCATCGATTTATTTGATGGACGAACCTTTTCAAGGTGTTGATGCAACAACTGAAAAAGCAATTATCAATATTTTAAAAGAATTACGGAATGCAGGAAAAACCTTAATTGTTGTTCATCACGATTTACAAACTGTTCCAGAGTACTTTAACTGGGTTACTTTTTTAAACGTGAAAGGAATCGCTTCTGGTCCAGTTCGAGATATATTTAATGATGGAAATCTGACAAAAACTTACGGAATTAACTATAAAGTAGCAGTTAATAAATAGTTCAAAACTTGCAAAAGATAAGCATAGATGTCAATAACAGAATATTTTAATTTAGTTTTTTCTGATTATACCTTAAGGACAATAACCTTAGGGACTGCAGTTTTGGGCGCAGTATGCGGAATGTTAGGAAGTTTTGCCGTTTTAAGAAAACAAAGCTTACTAGGCGATGCTATTTCACATGCAGCTTTACCTGGTATAGCTTTAGCTTTTATTTTAACTGGCGTTAAAGACTCAAACTTATTATTAATCGGTGCATTGATCAGCGGACTTATCGGAACTTTCTGGATTAAAAGCATTGTAAAAAAAACAAGATTAAAAAATGATACAGCTTTAGGTTTGATTCTGTCTTTATTTTTTGGTTTTGGAATGCTGTTATTGACTTTTATTCAAAAAATGCCAAATGCAAACCAAGCAGGTTTAGATAAGTATTTGTTTGGTCAAGCAGCAACTTTAGTTGAGTCTGATGTTTGGGTCATGACAGCTGTGACAAGTGTGAGTTTAATCGTTTTGCTTCTTTTTTGGAAAGAATTAAAAGTTCTATTATTTGACCCAGATTACACAGAGACCTTAGGGTTTAATACGCGCTTTTTAGATATCTTAATTACAGTTTTTATTGTCCTTGCAATTGTTTTAGGCTTGCAAACTGTTGGTGTTGTTTTAATGAGCGCAATGCTGTTAGCGCCTGCTGCAGCGGCAAGACAATGGACAGATAGTTTAGGTGTTATGATTTTTATCGCAGCTATTTTTGGTGCCTTATCAGGTGTTTTTGGTACAGCAATTAGTGCTAGTCAAGATAACCTTTCAACTGGGCCAGTCATCGTTTTAGTCGCAGCTGTTTTTGTTCTTTTTTCATTTATTTTTTCACCTGGACGTGGACTTCTTTTTAGACAAATACGTTTTCATCAAAACAGAAAAGAACTCAATCTTAAAAAAACCTTGACATTCATGTATCGCATCGTTAAAGATCATGATAATATTTCTCACCCACATGCCATTAAGATTTTGAATAACTTTCATGGATTTACAAAAAAGTCTTTAAAACAACTTGAAAAACAGCATTTTATTCAATTAAAAGGAAATGAATGGGCAATGACTGAAAAAGGCTTTCATGAAGCGGCTAAAATGTATAACGAAATAGGAAATACAAATGAGTAGCGCACAATTAGAAATACAATTAATAGCATCACTAGTCGCGGTGGCTTGTGCCATACCAGGAACTTTTTTAGTCTTGCGTAAAATGGCGATGATAAGTGACGCGATCAGTCATTCTATTTTACCAGGAATCGTTCTGGGCTTCTTTATCACACAAGATTTAAACTCTCCATTACTCATTTTATTTGCAGCCTTAACAGGTGTTGTCACTGTTGTTATGGTTGAGTTTATACAGAAAACGGGTTTGGTAAAAGAAGATACAGCCATTGGTTTGGTGTTTCCTGCGCTTTTTAGTATTGGTGTGATCCTTATCGCTAAAAATGCAAACGATGTTCATTTAGATATTGATGCAGTTTTGCTTGGGGAACTCGCTTTTGCACCTTTTGATCGATTGCTGATAGGAGATCTTGATCTTGGCCCAAAATCTCTTTGGGTCATTGGTTCAATCCTAGTGGTGACAGTAATTTTGTTATTATTGTTTTTTAAAGAGCTCAAGCTGAGCACTTTTGATAAAGGTCTCGCCGCCACTTTAGGGTTTTCACCAATTGTCTTACACTACGGCCTTATGACAATTTCCTCGGTGACTGTTGTGGGTGCTTTTGATGCTGTGGGAGCTGTGTTAGTTGTCGCTTTGATGATTGCGCCAGCAGCAACGGCTTACTTGCTGACCAATGACTTGAAGAAAATGCTTATTTTGAGTTGTATTTTTGGTGTCTTTTCAGCCGTTGGCGGTTACTGGATGGCCAATTATTTAGATGCTTCCATCGCTGGGTCAATGACAACAATTTTAGGAATCGTTTTTCTTTTGGTCTATTTATTCGCACCTAACCAAGGCGTGTTTTCTGTGATGTTTAAAGAAAGAAAACAACGCATTGAAGTTTCGCTCTTAGTCTTTTTACTTCACTTACAAAACCATCAAGAAATAGAAGAACGCCATGTCAGCCACTTAGAAGATCACATCAATTGGGAGAAAATACAAGCGAAAACTGTTCTAGATTTAGCCTTGAAAAATAACCTCATTACAATTACGGATTCTATTGTGTCCCTGACTGAAAAAGGAGAGGAGTTTACTGAAGAGGCTTTAAAATATATTACGACAAACAAAGAAACTGCAATAGAGGAATTAAAAAAGCGCTTCTTTCTGTTTAGAGCTTAAGTTTTTAAACCAGTTCAAAAGTCTTTTAATTTTCTCGAAATTTCAATTTTTGAAGCTGTCGTTCTATAATCAGTTTTGCTAAAGTTTCACCTGGCGTTTCTTGATTGGCTTGGGCTTTCAAAGTTGACATTGCTTTTTTTTGAGATACATCAATGCGGTACAAAATCGTTATCAGCTTATTGAAATCATGTGCGATCAATTCATTCAAGTAGGCCGCCAAAGCTTTCATTAATTGGTCAGTATTGCTATACGCATGGATCTCTAAGCCAATGATTTTATGGCTCCACAGCAAAGCTTTTGTGTATTGGTCTTTTGTTTTCATCGTGAAGTATTCAATTTTCTACCGTGTATACAAGTTAAATAATAGGATCAAAAAAAGCCAAGAATAGATTGAAAATCCACGCTTGGCTTTGGCAACTTAAAAAACTAAACCATCTATTCCTTAATTATTTTTTACTGATCTGTTTTGAATGAAATCATAGACGAGTCTCACGCCAACGCCTGTTGCACCAGCAGGAAGCGTTCCTGCTGGTTTATCTAAAAATGCAGCACCAGCAATGTCTAAATGCATCCAGTTGTAAGCCGTAAAATGTTTGAGGAATTGCGCTGCTGTACTCGCACCACCAATTGGGCCTCCAATATTTTTAAGGTCTGCAACATCACTTTTCAAAAGGTCTGCAAACTCCTCCCACAGCGGCAGTTGAAAAAGGCGTTCATAAGTTTTTTCTCCAGCTTGTTTTAATTCATCAATATCTTCTTGCTGATTGCCAGCAGAGGCAATTCCGAATGGTCCCGTAATTGCAGCGGCAGCTCCTGTCAAGGTTGCAATATCAATGACGAGTTGAGGTTTGTATTTTTTTGCATAAACTAAAGCGTCGGCTAAAACCAAACGGCCTTCAGCATCTGTATTTTGAATTTCAACATTTGTTCCGTCCATCATCGTGATGACATCATCAACTAAAAGTGCTTTTCCGTCAATTTTATTATCCGTCGCAGGGACAAGTCCGACGATATGATATGGTAATTTGTTTTTTGCCACTGCTGAGATAATTCCAAGAACAGTCGCGCCACCGCCCATATCAGCTTTCATACCTGACATACCGCCTTTAATTTTTAGAGAGTAACCACCAGTGTCAAACATGACACCTTTACCAACTAAAACCAAAGGTGCTGTGTTGACCGCATTTTCTGGCGCGTAAGTCATGATATTAAAAGTAGGAGGGACTTCAGAACCTTGATTGACACCGAGTAATCCACCCATTCCTAACTCAGTAATCTTTTGTTCATGTAAAATTTCTGTTTCAAAACCAAAGTGTTTCCCAGCCTCTTCAACCTGCTTTGAAAACATCAAAGCATTGAGTTTGTTTGGCGGCTCGTTGACTAAATTCCTTGTTAAAGCAACACTCTCGGCAAGGTTTTTAATTTGCCCAATGGCTATTTCTTCATAAATTGTTTGAGAGATATAAGCCGTTATTTTACTGGTATTTTCCTTTTTCTTGTAGGCTTTAAATTGATAGCTCCCGTAATAGAAACCCTCTAGAAAAGCCTGGTTTTGTTCTTTTGAAAGCTGTTGTAAACCATTCATAAAGACAGCGTTGACGTTCTCGTCTTTCAAATCTTTGTAAAGCGAAATGCCTAAAGATTTATTTTTATTAAACTCTCGAGAGCTGATGACGCAAATGAAGTATTCCCTATCAGCAATATGCGTGAAAATTTTATTTTCTTTTTTCTCAAAAACCTCTTTTATTTTAGAAGTCAAAAGCGCATTGAGCTTTTTATCCTCCAGTTGATCTTCGGCAGTGATGAGAAGAATTTGACTTGTGTTTTGCGAGAGTTTTTCTTGCGATTGAATCGGTCTAATCTCTAAGTTTAGGTGTGAAAAGTTCAAGATATATGTTTTAAGATTTAAAGGATTAAGATATGAAAATTTATTGTGCTTTCCCCAGTTTCAAAGAAGGACTTTATGCGGAACAAGAAATCATATCACGCTGGTATTATGCTATTTTTAATTGCTTTTGAATATCTTTAAAAACAAGCTTAACATTGTCCACATCCAAAGTGTTTCTGTTGGCAAATTCATTGTAATTCAGCATTGCTCTTTTGAGTTCACTTTGAATTTCTCTTGAATTGTGCTCGGTTTTTTCATGTTGGAATACTAAAAAGTAAACGACACGCTGAAGCATTTTTTCTCCTTTTTGTGACAAGCCCATTTTCTCATAAGTGAAAGCAATATTATTACATGAAATTGCAAATATTTGAATAAAAGGAATGCCAATTATCATTGCCTTTTTCAAATGCTGATTTAAAACTTCTGCACGGCAAAGCGCCTCTTCGTATCCCAGAAGAGACGCCTTGTACTTGCCAGCAGAAAAGAGCTTGTTGGAAGCATTTGTCTTCAGTTTCCAAGCTTCTTCTATATGTTGTAAGCAGGTATTACTCATAATGTTTTTAGGTTTTCGTTAGCAAAATCCCAGTTGACGATTTCCCAGAAACTCTCAACAAATTTTGGGCGTGCGTTGCGGTAATCAATATAATAGGCATGTTCCCACACATCCAAAGTTAGAATTGGCTTCTTGCCTTCAGTGGTAGGTGTGTGCGCATTGCTCATCGGTAATATTTCTAACTTTCCAGATTCATCTTGTGCTAGCCATGCCCATCCGGCACCAAAAAGCTTGGTTGCCAATGTTGAAAATTCCTCTTTAAATTGCGCAACACTTTGAAAATCACGTTCGATTAATTCTTTAACTTGACCTTCTGGACCGCCACCGCCATTTGGTGAAAGACAATGCCAAAAGAAACTGTGGTTCCAGTGTTGTGCTGCATTATTAAATAAACCAGCTTCCTTTTTTTGATGCCCTTCTAAAATTAACTCTTTAACCGACTTTTCCTCACGTGGTGAATCTTTGATCAATCCGTTGAGATTTTTCACGTATGCTGCGTGGTGTTTGCCGTAGTGATAATCAAATGTTTCCTCTGTAATCAAAGGTGCTAATGCCTTTTTATCATAAGGAAGTTCAGGTAACTCTTTCTTGATGTCTAACATTTTAATTGTATTTAAAATTAAATTTCATTTTTCAAATATATAAAATTAATACACCTTTAAAAATTATTTAGGCTAAGCTAAATATATTTTATACAAATAATAACAATTTTAGCAGAACCCACATTAGGAATTCAGCCGAATCAAATCTTTATCAACTCATTTATAGATGTTGCATCATTTTGAGAGCAATTAGTTTTTAATAAAAAAACCGCAAGTTCATCATGAACTTGCGGTTTTGAATTTTGACTTCACACCTTCCAAAAACGGGAAGGCTTAAAAGCATATTTGCAGAAGATTAATTTGTATTTTTCTTCGCTTCTTCTTTTAAATCTTCATTGGCGATGATGGCAATTTCAACACGTCTATTTTGTGAGCGTCCTTGCACAGTCTCATTATCATACTTTGGTTGTTCTTCACCATACCATTTTATTGAGTATCGGCTAGAACTAATCCCGTTTTGTGTAAAATAACTAGCGACAGAATTTGCTCTTTTTTCAGAAAGTTGCATATTGTATTCAGCGCGACCTGTATTATCTGTATGGCCTTCAATCAGAATATTTGTGTTATCGTATTCTTTAAAAATCTTTAATAACTTACCTAAAGATTCTTGAGAAGCACTATTGAGGTCGTGTTTGTTTATTGCAAAATAAACACCACTATTTTCATCAAAAGTAATGTTGATTCCTTCCCCAACACGATTCACTTCAGCTCCTGGAACTTGATTTTCTATTTCTCGTGCTTGTTTGTCCATACGGTTTCCAATGTAGCCTCCAGCAGCACCACCAATAACGCCGCCAATAATAGCACCGATTGCAGTATTGTTGCCATCGCCAACATTGTTGCCAATAACGCCACCAATGACTGCGCCACCAGCAGCACCTCCAGCGGCACCACGCTGTGTTTTATTTGTGTTTTTTATCGCTTCACAGCTTGAGAATAGTAGGCTTCCAGTCATCACAAAGGTGATGATTTTCATTTTTGTTAATTTCATGTTATGTTAGATTTATCGGTTTTTAGAAAATTCCATTTGGACGATAAAAGGGGCACCATTGTATTGTACAGTTTGGCGCGTCGTCATATTGAAATCATTAAGTTGAGTGATTTCCATGCTGTATCCTTTATTGATTTTTTGTGGATTTACACCTTTCGTTAAAGGCTTTAGCGTAAAATTATATGTGTTACTTTCTGTTGTCTCTATATTCCAAGCGAAATTTTGTTCACCTGAAGGACAATCGCTTCCGTATAGCACAAAGTTTCCTGTGTTGTTGTTACTTACAAAATTCCATGATGAGTTTTGAAAGCAATTCATCGATGCAGTATTAAATAACGTCACATCAACTAATCCAGAACTTCCAGGATAAGAAATATCCGTTAAAGTCCAATCTCCATCTAATGATCTCATGGATTGGCGTTCTATTTTAGAGGTGCTACAAGAAACAAATAACACGCTTAAACAAATAAGAGCAAAAATTCTTTTCATGATTTAGGGTTTTTTGGTTATCAACTACAAATTAACACGATGAAATCTGTTTAGCTCTTCACTTTAACTTGATTTTGTTAATTTTTTCTCTACTATTTTGATATTGAGTCTATTATTTAAACAACTTTCTTTTTGATTTTATTAAATAAATATTAAATTCATAATGTTTTATTGAATCTAGTTGAAGCATTTTTCAATTTATAGATTTCAATCTTTTTTATTATAGCATTTAAAATTCAGAGATTTTAAAATGAAAATTTATTATAGCAGAAGTTCAAATCAAGTGAGAGTGATAACGCTTACAGCTATCTTACTCGCTTTTTTAATTTGTTTATCTGTTGTTTTCGGAATTGACAAAACCTACTATCATATTGGTGGTTTTGCGGTTTGCTTCATTGTTGCTGGTAGCGTTTTATATCTATATTTCAATTCTTTAAAAAAGGTTTTTATAAAGAATGATCATATTGTTCTCAAGAAAAAATTAGGAAAAATTGAAATTCCTTTGAAGGATATTCAAAGTGTTGAATGTTTAGGGTTTTCTAATCTGACCATGACTTTTGGCAGTAAAGGAGTTTTTGGGTTTATAGGGAATATAATGGATAATTGTCAGTCTTATGTAAAAGACAGAAGAAATATACTACAAATTGATACAGCCAAACAAAATTATCTTTTCAGCGTTGAATATCCATCTCAATTGATACATGAGATTAAAAAACATCCTCAGTTTAAAGCTCAATCCTAAGAGCTTTAATATTGATATCATTCAATAATAAGAGACATTATGTGGCTTAAGCTTTATTTAAAATGTGAATGTTTATATTTGCTGGAAATCCTATAATTTTTATTTATGAAATTGAAATACATTCCTATTGCCTTATTGGGCCTCATGACTTTTGTGTCTTGTGATGAAAATAGGAAAGAAAAAACAGAAAATGTTCAAAAAACTGAGCAAATTGACAAATTGAGTGATGCTGAATTTCATTACACTGTTGATGAGTTTGCTGACATCAAAATATTGCGTTATCAAATTCCAGGATGGGATGAGCTTTCTTTAAAAAAGCAAAAATTAGTTTATTACTTGACTCAAGCAGGTTTATCTGGTCGTGATATTATCTGGGATCAGAACTATAAACACAACCTGAAAATCAGAAAAGCCTTAGAAAATATCCATGCAAATTATGATGGTGATAAAAACGCTGATGACTGGAAGAATTTTGAAACTTACCTAAAAAGAGTTTGGTTTTCTAACGGAATTCACCACCATTATTCAAACGACAAGCTTAAACCTGAATTTAATCAAGCTTATTTAAAAGAATTATTAAGCGCGACAAATACCGAATTAAAAGGTGAAGCTTTTGAAGTTATTTTTAATGATAAAGACAGTAAGAAAGTAAATCTTGATGAATCAAAAGGTTTAGTCAAAGGTTCTGCAGTTAACTTTTATGGTGATGACATCACAGCTAAAGATGTTGATGCTTTTTATGCAAATAAAAAATCTCCAAATCCTGATAAACCTCTTTCTTTTGGTTTAAATTCTAAATTGGTCAAAGAAAACGGACAAGTTGTTGAAAAGGTTTGGAAGAGCGGCGGACTTTATGGAAGCGCTATTGATGAAATTATCAAATGGTTAGAAAAAGCAAAAGATGTTGCTGAAAATAAAGCTCAAGCTGATGCTCTAGGTTTATTAATTGAATACTACCAAACTGGTGATCTTCAGAAATGGGATGATTACAGCGTCGCATGGGTTGAAGCTACTGAAGGTGATATCGATTACATCAATAGTTTTATAGAAGTTTATAACGATCCAAAAGGTTATAAAGGTTCTTATGAAACGATTGTACAAATCAAAGATTTTGATATGTCTAAGAAAATGAAGGTTTTCGAAGATAACGTGCAATGGTTTGAAGATGAGTCTCCAATTATGGATGAGCACAAAAAGAAAAATGTTGTTGGTGTGACTTATAAAACTGTGAATGTTGCTGGTGAAGCTGGTGACGCATCTCCGAGTACACCAATTGGTGTGAATTTGCCAAACTCTAACTGGATTAGAGAAGCACACGGAAGTAAATCAGTTTCTTTAGGAAATATCATTTACGCTTACAGTCATGCTGGTGGTTCTGAAAAATTAGAGGAGTTTGCTCATGATGAAGAAGAAATCAAGCTTTCTAAGAAATATGGCGAGCAAGCTGATAAATTACACACTGCATTACATGAAGTTGTTGGCCACGCTTCAGGTGTGATCAATAATGGTGTTGGCGAAACCAAAGAAACTTTGAAAAGTTACGCTTCTACTTTAGAGGAAGGTCGTGCTGACTTAGTTGGACTTTATTACTTAATGGATCCTAAATTAGAAGAATTAGGTTTAACAGATAATTCTGAAGCTTTAGGTAAAGCTGCTTATAACGATTATATCAGAAATGGTTTGATGACGCAGTTAATCCGTATAGAACAAGGTAAAGATATCGAAGAATCTCACATGCGTAACCGTCAATGGATCAGTGCTTGGGTTTACGAAAAAGGTAAAGAAGATAAAGTTATTGTGAAAGAAACAAAAGATGGCAAAACTTATTTTGACATCAAGGATTATGACAAATTACATGATCTTTTTGCTGAATTATTACGTGAAACTCAACGTATTAAATCTGAAGGTGATTATGAAGCTGCAAAGAACTTAGTTGAAAATTACGGTGTAAAAGTTGATCAAGACATTCATAAAGAAGTCTTGAAAAGAAATGAAGCATTCAAATCAGCGGCTTATAGTGGTTTTGTGAATCCTGTTTTAGTTCCTGAAATGGGCGATAATGGTGAAATCAAGACAATTAAAGTCACTCAGCCAAATCATTTTGCTGATCAGATGATGGAATATTCTAAGAAATATAACAATCTTCCTGAAGTCAATTAAGAAGATTAATTTTTCATATTTTAAAACCTCTTTTTTCGTTTGAAGAAAGAGGTTTTTTTTTGTGAAATAGAATTACCAGTCTAATAAGTTTTTTTCACTTAAATACTTCCAATATCTGCGAGGCACATGTTGCTCGTGAAGTTTCTGATTTGCGCGAGCTTTAATATTTGTACTTTCAAAATAATTTTTCCAGAGTTTCTGATATTGTATTTCTTCTTGTTGAAAAATTTCATCAAAAGTATTTAAAATGTTATTAGGCAAATCAAGATGTACAATTTTAACTGAATTCAAGTCATAATATAGTCCGTAATTTCTGCTGATGTCATAAATACACCACACTTGATCAGCATATCTTTTTTGGAAGTGTTTTTCAAGTAAAGGCAAAACATTAAAATCTGGTGAAATGCTTGCAAAATAAATATTGTCTTTAGTCTTTCTAAATCTTACAAAAGCATCCATGCGATGCTTTTCACGACCAATTTTTTTATTGATTTCAGTTAAACGAAAAACATCGGCTTGCCCATAATCTTTTGCAATACTTTGTTTTTTAGACAATAATATTTTGA
Organism: Psychroflexus sp. S27; assembly: GCF_002810405.1. NCBI lineage: Bacteria > Pseudomonadati > Bacteroidota > Flavobacteriia > Flavobacteriales > Flavobacteriaceae > Psychroflexus > Psychroflexus sp. S27. The sequence goes on from NZ_NEXQ01000007.1 coordinate 73,588, forward strand.
TGTAATGAAATAGGTTTTGCTCAATTCCATTAATTTCACTTAAAAAACATCTGTAAATTAGACGCGCATCAATGGGTTTGCCATGTTTTAAAACCGCCTTCCAAACACGACTAGATTTTTCTTCATCGGTGATCACTTCGTGATTTTCTTCAAAAAAAGAAGCTTCGTAGTAATGTTTCGCAACGATTTTTACGTTTTCAACTTTTAGTTCATAAATCTCAAAAACAGCAGTAAGTAAACCTTGAAAACTTCCGTCATAGATAAATGTGTTTTGCATTATCCAAAAAGGTTAAGTTGATTAGAAAGCGTTTTTTGATACTTGCTGTGTCCTTCTGATAAAATACGTTGTTTGATTTGTTGTGGTGTATAATCTTTGGTTTCAAAATTGCGAGAACTACAAGTGATAAAATACTTTGATCTATTGAGAGCAACGCCCATTTTTTTGAGGTGTTCCCAACCTAGTTTCCTGTAGCGTCTGCCACTCAATATTTTATAAACTGATTTCATTCCTAATCCTGGTACTCTAGCTAAAAGTTGTTTATCAGCTTTGTTAATATCGATAGGGAAGAGGTGTAGATTTCTTAAAGCCCAACTCAATTTCGGATCGATGTCACTTTCTAAATTCGGATGTTCTTTATTGAGTAATTCTTCTATAGAAAAGCCATAAAATCTCAACAGCCAATCAGTTTGGTAAAGTCTATTTTCGCGCATCATTGGAACTTCAGTTCCAATGGCTGGCAATCTGCTGTCGTAAGAAATAGGAATGTAGCCAGAGTAATAAACACGTTTCATATTATATTTTTTATACAAATAAGTTGCCGTGTACATCACTTCAGCATCAGTTTCTTGTGTGGCACCAACTATCATTTGAGTACTTTGTCCGGCAGGTGCGTAGGTTGGTGTACTTTTAATGATTTTCTTTTCTGATTTATATTTATCAATTTCATTGCGGACTTTTTTCATCGGCTTTAAAAAGTCTTTTCTGTCTTTATCAGGGGCTAAAAGCTTTAAACCTTCACGTGTCGGAATTTCAATATTTACTGAAAGTCTGTCGGCATATAAACCAGCCTCGTACATCAATTCATCACTTGCGCCAGGAATTGATTTCAGATGGATGTAGCCATTAAAATTCTCCTCTTCTCTGAGTTTTTTAGCGACACGAATTAATCTTTCCATCGTGTGATCAGGACTTTTGAAAATACCAGAGCTTAAAAATAAACCTTCGATATAATTTCTTCTGTAAAAATTAATCGTCAAGTCAACAACTTCTTGAACTTTAAAAGCAGCACGTTTGATATCGTTACTTTTACGCGTGACACAATAAGCACAATCATAAATACAATGATTAGTCAATAAAATTTTAAGTAAAGAAATACAACGACCATCGGGTGTGTAGCTATGACAAATACCTGTTCCGCTAGAGTTCCCGAGTCCGTTTTTGTTCTTTCTGTTACTGCCACTGCTTGAGCATGAAACATCATATTTAGCAGCATCAGCGAGTATGTTGAGTTTTTCTTTTATTCTATCGTAATTCATGTATGGAATTTAAACAAAAATAAGGAATATTTCCTTTTTTAAAATTGTTTTCAATCTAAAATTGAAACTTTAAGAGTTGTTGAACTTTTTATAAATCCTATATTGTTTGAAAGAATTATAAAAGATGAATTCCGTTTTGAGCACATTCAGTCCTCATTTTATCAGGCCAAATACCAACTTGAACTTCACCTATATGTCTTTTTCTGAGCAGAAACATGCACATCCTTGATTGTCCAATCCCGCCACCAATGCTTTCAGGCAATTCATCACTGAGCAATAATTGATGATAAAACAAACTTTGTTTATGAAGCTGATCAGTTGCTTGAAGTTGTTTCATTAAAGTTGATTTATCGACGCGAATTCCCATCGATGAAATTTCAAAACTGTTTTGCGTCATCGGGTTCCATAATAAAATATCACCGTTTAATCCATAATAACCATCTTCGTTTTTTGTGCTCCAATCGTCATAATCTGGCGCTCTTTGATCATGACTTTTTGTGTTGCTTAATGCTTTACCGATACCAATTAAAAAGACAGCTTTAAACTTTTTCGTAATTTCATATTCACGTTGTTTAGGTGATAATGAAGGATACATTTGAAGCAATTCTTCTGAATGAATAAAAGTGATTTTGTCAGGTAGAATAGGAGAGATGTCTGAGTAATGAAGATGTATTTTTTCTTCAGTGTTTTTTAGCGACGTATAGATTTTCTTGACTTCTGTTTTGAGATATTCTAAACTTCTTGAAGCGTCTGAAATTCTTTTTTCCCAGTCCCATTGATCAACATAAATCGAATGGATATGGCTATAATCTTCGTCAGGTCTGATGGCGCGCATATCAGTGATAATTCCCTTATTTTCGCTGACTTCAAGTTCTTTTAATCTGATCTTTTTCCACTTAGCTAAGGAGTTGACAATCACAGCTTGTTTATCTTTTAAAGATTTAACTGGGAAAACGACAGATCTTTCTAAGCCACTTAAGTCATCGTTAATTCCTGTATCGTTCATCACTGCGATTGGTGCTGATATTCTTGTTAATTCAAGTTGTTTTTTGAGCTCTGTTTCTAGAGTTTGCTTTGTGAAGCTAATGGCTTCTTCAATTTTTAATATTTCTGTTTTCATCATTATTAATTTAAATTTTTGACATAAAAAAAGCCTGCACAATGGCAGGCTTAACATATAGGGAAATTGTCGCCTGCTTAAGGTGGAGAATTATTATTATTTGTATTGTTATTAATATGAATCATTTGTTGAGTTTTAAGCAAAAAAAAGGTCTTCTGAAATGTAGAAGACCTTTTATAGAATTTGATAAAATATATTATTTCTAAAGCATGATCTTCCTGTTCTCGAATGGATTATTATTCAAGTTGAGATTGAAGATATGATTTAAAATGTTTGTCATAATAATACAAACTTATAAAAATTATTGAATTAAAATTGTTTTCCCATTTATTTTTAGGAAAATATAGAGTTTTAATATAAATACATATCTCTAGAAACAGAATTTATCATGTTTTAGTTTATCGCTTTATCTTTTTTATTAGCAATTAATTTTTTGAAAGTAATATTGTTATGTAGATTCTCAAAGTGACTTTCTTTAAGTAATTCATCCTCAAGCGTATCCGATAGTTCTATTGCTTTTTTAATATCATCAATAGCTTCAGACTGTTTTTCTAATTTTGCATAAGCACATGCACGTTGCCAATAGGCTTGAGAATAATTTTTATCTAGTTCAATAGCTGTGTTTGAAAGATCTAAAGCCCAACGCACTTCTCCAATTTCTAACAAAGCATCGGCTTTATACGTCATGGCTTCAATATCATTTGGATTGATACTTAATATTTCATCATATACAGTAATTTTATCTTCTTCACTTTTTTCAAGACCGGCACGCATCCATAAAGAATGAATGGAGTTTGTATTGGTGATGTTTTGTTGCGTTTCAATAATCACCTTAGAACGTTCAGTCATTTTATTTTCAATTTGCTGCAAGCGTCTCTCATATTGAGCGATAATATTTTCAGTTTTTTTAGACATATCAATTTTCAGACTTTTTTTAATATCATTGAGCGATCGCCAACCTACAAGAAGTAATAATGATGCAGCAGCTGTAATGATATAAAAAATATTATTGATCGTGCTTGTTGTATAATTTATTGCCCTGTCTGAAGATTCAAGCTTGGCTTCAGATATTTGTTTTGTGACTTGCGCTTTTAATTTTTCATTTTCTTGTCTCAAACCCTTGATTTCGTCAAGTATATATCGTTCAATAAATGGTTTGAATAAAGGTTCTTTGAGACTATCGATTTTGCTTAAATCTTTTGAAAATAAAGCGATAGGGAGGATGAAAAACAAAATGCTTAATTGAATTTTTGACATGATTGAAGTGCTGTTATTTTTTCTACAAGTCTCATGAAAAATTTTGAAATGGCAATGTTTTAATTTACTGTTTTATCAAATAAAAAAGGCCTCTGAATTCAGAAGACCTTTTCTATAATTTGATGATATATTTTTTAAAATAAAATTATTTATCCATTAAATCATGAGTTTTTATTGCGTCTGCATTTTTCACTGCAATACTTTACATTTTCCCAATCTTTACGCCATTTTTTTCGCCATGTAAATGGTTTTCCACAAGTGACACAAATTTTTGATTCTTTAGGCTTACTCATTGAAGTCAGGTATTTCGTTTGTTCTAACGTATGGAAAATTATCAATTTTATTTAAAGCATAATAAGTGTTCAAGCCAGAAATTCCTGCTGTTTTTGAAGCTGATAAATCAATTTGTCCTTTTTTATTCGTTATGTTTTCTGCGATATCTAAAAGAACGACCTCACCAATCATAAAGATACAATCGTTTGGCAAAGGAATTTGATGTGTCAATTTCATTCCCATTTTCACTTGACTTTTTTTAACAAAAGGCGCATGAAAATCGTGGAGATATATTTTTTCAATATTCATGCGTTCAAATTCAGATTCTTCTTTTTTTAATTTAGCCGAAGTGTAATGTGCTTTTTTAACGAAAGATTCACCAACATGGTTGATCGTGTAATAGCCAGTTTTTTGAATATTAGCATAAGTATCTTTGATCTCATCGGTTTGTGGTCGCATGACAAAACCAAGCTGAGCTGGGCTTGAACCTAAATGAACAACAGATGAAAATATAGCTAAATTTTCTTGTCTCTTTTCTGATTTAGTTCCGATAAGATTTGCAGGTTTGACTCCTGAAATGGAATTGATGAGGTTCAATCTATATTTACGATCGAGTTGTTCTAAATCGTTTTTTGAGTATTGCATTTTTTCTTGTGTATTATAAGGATTGATAAATAATAAATGCATTTAAAATCATAAAAAAAATAGCGGGAATTGACACCCAGATTGAATCTTTTGATAAAGCTCTGACAATTATTCCTGCTAACATTAATAAAGCTAAGCCTAAAGAAGAGATGATGAGGATTGGATGGTACCATAAACCAATCAATAAACCTATGCCGCCTATCAATTCTAAAATAATTACAAATAGGCCAAGTTTTTCTAATTTGAATCTTTCAAACTCTGATTTCATGTGAGGCGACACAAAATATGAAATACCATAACCCAAAAAAGATAAACTTGATATTAAAACAAGTATAACATTTAATTTCATACTATTTATGACATCGTATTAAAAGCAATAACGATACTCAATATCAGTAGAATTAAAGAAGGTAAATGTTTAATAAAAGGATTACTGACCTTAAAATGAAAGTATTGAGCTGCTATCATTAAAAGTCCCATGATAACTGCTGATATGAAAACAACAGGAGGGAACCAAATGCCGACCACTAATAAAGTTGAGGTAGCAATTTTTGTGGCGCCAACAAGATCTCGTGTTAGATTGCTTAAACCAAATTCATTAAATTCTTTGATAACATTGTGATGTCTGAAGGTCCAGACAAAAACAACTGAAACTGCAACAACAGCTTGTAATAAATGTGTAACGTTTTCTATGATAAAGTAAATTTTATTTAAAGCTGCTTTTCAAAATTTATTTTTAAATAATAAAAATTGAGTTACTTCTAAATTAGTTTTAATCAGATGAAGCCTACTTAATTCACTTTATATTTATGATTTATTTAATAGCAATTGAGCCTAATTGAAGTTTAGATGAAGCTTGCTAGTCTTTGAATAAATCAGTTGTTAATTCTCACTTTTCTCTCATAAAGATTGTAAATGGAAAGCGGTAATTCTTTTTCGCCATTTTTTTTAAAACTTAAATTTTCGTAGAAAGTGCAAAGTTTTTGATTCTTAGAGTCGCAGTCTAATCTTAAAAATTTACAAGCATCTTTAAGTGCTAAAATTTCGACTTTATCCAAAATTTCTTTAGCTAAGTTTTTCCCTGTAAATTCATCTTTAACAACTAATGAATGTACATATTTTGCTTTTTTATTTTGTTTTCCCCAATACAATAAATCTTCATCAAGAATTCTCAGCATTCCGATTTTGATGTTTTCTCCATTTAATATGAAGAAATATTCATGATTTTTGATACCAGCTTCAACCCAATTTATTTTTTCTTGAGGTGGATTTTTCCAGTATTGCCAATGGTCTATATTCATTTTTGAAATGCGTTCCGCTGCGGTTTTAAACATTGCTAAAACTTCAGGTAAATCTGATTCTTGGATTGTTTGAAATATCAATTTTTTCATAAATATAAATTAACAACTTATTTATCAGAATATTTTTTAAAATATCGTCTTGCTTCTACCATCACTTTAGGCGCTAAAATAAGCGTCGCAATCATTGTCGGAATTGCCATCAAAGCAAAAAAACCGTCAATTAGATTAATCATCGCACTTAAAGATGTGGTTGCCCCAATTAAAATACTGATGATGTAAACATAATTGTAATAATGTTTATATTTCGCGCCTGCTAAATACGACAAGCATTTTGTGCCATAATAGGAAAATGAAAACAGAGAGGAAATACTAAATGCAGAAATGCAAAGCAAAAGAAGATAATCGCCAACATACGGAATTGTGCTTTCAAAGGCAGCTGCAGTTAAACTAACGCCGTTGGCATCCGTAGTTTTCCAAATGCCTGTGACTAAAATAGAAAGTGCCGTGAGTGTACAAACCACCAAAGTATCAATCGCTGGACCCAACATTGCGACCAAACCCTCACGGACAGGCTCAGAGGTTTTGCTTGCGCCATGCGCCATTGTTGCTGTTCCGATTCCTGCTTCATTTGAAAATGCGCCACGTCTGATTCCTAAAATAATTAATCCGCCTAAAAGTCCGCCAAACATCGGATCGCCTTTATAATTTTCTGCAGCAAAAGCATCTGTAAAAATCATTTTAAAATAGGTGGGAACCACCTCAAAGTTGATAGCAATAATTGCAAGGACTGAAATGAAATAGAGCGCAACCATTGCTGGAACGAGTTTAGAAACCGTTTTGCTAATACGTTGTAAACCACCAAGAATAACGACAGAAGTTAAAATGACAAACACAATTCCTATTGTCAGATTTGTACTAAAGCCTGTTTCAATATTATTTGGCTCAAGTAAAATGTAGTTGATTGCTTGCGTGAGTTGATTGACATTAAAAACTGGTAAAGCACCAATTAAGCCAGCCAAACTAAAGATGACAGCTAAAAATTTCCATTTCTTTCCTAAACCAACTTCGATGAAATACATGACGCCACCTTGTATTTTTCCTTCGGAATCTTTACCGCGATACATGACGGCAAGCGTGTTTGTAAAAAACTTTGTTCCCATCCCGACAATCGCACTCAGCCAAAGCCAAAAGATTGCACCAGGACCGCCGAGCGTAATCGCCACAGCAACGCCTGCAATATTTCCCATACCTACAGTAGAAGATAAGGCTGTAGAAAGCGCTTGAAAATGATTGATTTCTCCTGGATCGTCAGGATTATTAAACTTGCCTCGAAGTAAATCAATGGAGTGACCTAAATATCTAAAAGGAAGAAACTTGGATAATATCAAAAGATAAATTCCGCCACCAATCAATAAAATAATCAGAGGTAATCCCCACATTGCAGATGCAAAATCAGAGATTAACTCTTGAATAGAATCCATAAAATTTAATTTCTGTTGGAAATTACAAAATTAACGTAGAGTCATCATTTTAAACTGAGTATTTCATTAAATATAACCTAAAACTGAAATGGCAAAATCTCTATTTTGTTTTCTTAGCTTGTTTTGAAAATTTATCCTTGGGATCATCTTTTTTTTCGAATTTAATATCCACCTGTTTCTTTCCCCATTCACGTGCAGCTTTGGCATCTAATCCCATATAAATATCGATTTTTTTTGTCCAACGCTTATTCATTTTATCCTTCACCGTGTAAGTTCCTTCCAAACCTTCAATGTGAACTTCTTCATTGTGATCAAGTCCTAATTTGATAAGGTCACGAGAAACAGCAATTGTTTTCATGCCAGGTTTTAAAGTGTCTCCCCATGCTGCAAGCCCAATGTTTCCTTTTTTGGTTTGACTTTCAATTGAATTGTAGGCTGTTGCAGTCACTGTCATCGTTGTGTCATTGACTTTTTTTACTTCTTTTTTTGATTCTTGTTGATTGTGACTACAACTCGCAAAAAATAAACTTATTGACAATAAAACCACTGATAATCTGTCGTTGTGTAATAAATGTTTCATAACTGCATGATATGAAATTTTTTAGAGAGAGATCAGCATCTCCTATTTTTTCGCTTTTATTTATTCTTTATTAAAGTTTGAAAGAAGGTTTATACAATGCCGATATTGAAGATATTATTCGAGATCAGTTACTCTAATCGAATTCTTAATGACTTCTTAATTTTAGTACACGACAAAAATTGTTTAACTATTTGATTTTTAACAAAGTAAAGTGAATTTTAATCTTCTTTATATTGCATAAAATACTGGAATTCAGTATATTAAAGCATTATTCTTCAAGTAATGACTTTAAAAAAGAACTCCAGTACAGGTATTAAAGATACTCAATTATTAGCACTATTCAAAGCTCATTTCAAAGGACATCTCAACTTGGCCAGGATCCGTCTTATCTGTTTGTTTATTGACGCTCTATGCAAAGTTAAGTCTGTCAATTTTGTAAAGTTATCTGCTGGATTTGATACATC
>NZ_NEXQ01000006.1:0-5951 GCF_002810405.1 Psychroflexus sp. S27
CTTGATAGCCTGTACCGATAACCTGAAAGGATTTACCAGTGCCATACTAAGTGTGTTTCCCAAGGCAGAGGTTCAGTTGTGCATAGTCCATCAAATACGCAATTCGTTAAAGTACATAGCCTCAAAGGACCAAAAAGAGTTTATGCGCGACCTTAAACTGGTGTATAGGGCGACAAACAAGGGAATAGCAGAGGACGAGCTGATAAAGCTTGAAGAAAAATGGGGTGCCAAATACCCCGTGGTAATACAGAGCTGGAAAAACAATTGGGAACATTTATCCCAATACTTCAAGTACACAGCACCGATCAGAAAAATCATTTACACTACAAACGCTGTTGAAGGCTATCACAGACAAGTAAGAAAAGTAACCAAGACCAAGGGAGCTTTCACCAATGACATAGCACTTCTAAAGCTAGTCTATTTGGCAACGATGAATATTCAAAAAAAATGGACAAGCCCACTGCACAATTGGAGTACAACCATTCAGCAATTATATATTATCTTTGAGGATAGAATTGATCTGGATATCGGTAGAACCCAACCAGCACGTGTCGCTGACGCTAGGTCGCATTCCAAAATCAGTCGAAAACAAGTTTCGAATGATTTTGAAATGGATAAAAAATGAACCAGACAGAGTTTAAATTACACTACCCAATTCCTTTTTCTATATATGCATCATCTGTAAATATCCTAATATCAGATGGTTCGACTATAAATTTTAAATCTTTATATTTTTTTTCTAATCTTTTTAAATGTTCTGGTGTAAAAACGACTCGACGATCTGGTGGCGTTTTGCGTTCTTTAATTAATCCTATTTTCATGAAAATCTTTTTAAATCGGCATAAACTTAGCAAAAAGACTTCTAATTTCAGATAATTTTTTACAATTAAATTAACGAATGTCCCTGATGAATCTTTTTAAGTTTACTGAAAAAATTTATGCCTCATAAACAAAATCTACTAAAAGAATATAAAATGGGTGATCTCACCCTTAAAAATCGTGTTGTTATGGCACCGATGACAAGAAGTCGTGCCGACAATGAAGACTCAGCACCGACTGATATGCATGCAGAATATTACAAACAACGTTCTGGGGCTGGACTGATTATTTCTGAAGGTTCGCAAGTTTCTAAAAGAGCTGTAGGTTACATCAACACGCCAGGTATCCATAACCCAGAACAGATTAAAGGTTGGAAAAAAGTAACCGAAGCTGTTCATGATGAAGATGGAAAAATCTTTATGCAATTATGGCATGTCGGTCGTATTTCGCATCCAGATTTCCACAATGGTGATAAACCTATTTCAGCAAGCGCTGTCAATCCAAATGCAGAAGTTTACACGCCAGACGGTTTTAAAGACACTGTCACGCCAAAAGAAATGACGCGTGACGAAATCAAAGAAACTGTTCAGGAATTTAAACGTGCTGCTAAAAATGCTGTTGATGCTGGTTTTGATGGCATTGAAATTCATTCATCTAATGGATATTTGTTTCATCAATTTTTCAATAATTCTTCTAATAAAAGAACAGATCAATACGGTGGTAGCGATGAAAATAAAGCCAGAATTTTATTTGAAGTTTTAGATGCTGTCAAAGTGTTTTTTCCAGAAAACAGAATTGGTGTTCGTTTAAATCCTTCACTTCACAAGATTTTTGGAATGACTGCTGATGAAGAAACGATTCCGACTTTTGAGTATATCGTTAAAAAACTGAATGAATATGATTTAGCATATTTACATCTATCTGAACCTTTCAATGACATCAGCGATGTTGACTTTTTGGTCAAAGATATCGCTAAACATTTTAGACCATTATATGATGGAACTTTGATGATCAATTCAAATTTTGATCAAGAAAAAGGTAATAAAGTGATTGAAGACGGCGATGCAGATTTAGTTGCTTATGGTAAACTTTTTATCTCAAATCCTGATCTTCCAAAACGCTTTGAAAAAAATGCAAAACTCGCTGATTGGGACAAAGACACATTTTATGTCCCTGGCGAAAAAGGTTACACTGATTACCCAACTCTAGAAGAAGAATAAATTCACTTTTCAAAAAGCTATAAAACCTTTATAAATAAATGTTTTACAGCTTTTTTTTATAAAAAAACCTAAAGCCATATGCAAAAAGAAGATATCAATCTCGTTTGGTTCAGAAATGACCTGAGGGTTAGGGATAATAAAAGTTTATCAGAAGCTTGCCTTCTAAACAACATGAAAACTCTCGCATTTTATTGTTTTGATCCACGATATTTTGCAAAAACAAAATATGGCTTTAAAAAAACTGAAAAATTTAGAGCTAAATTTTTAATTGAGTCAGTTCAGAATTTAAAAGATAATCTTGAAAAACTCAATATCACTTTAGTCGTTTTTCACGAAAAACCTGAAGATGCAATTGATAACTTAAATGACAAATTCAAAATTAAAAATATCTTTTTTCAAAATGAATGGACTTCAGAGGAGAAGTGTGTTGAAGAAAATTTGTTGAAAAAACTTAAAGAATGCGAAATCAATTCTTACGATAATCAGTTTTTGTTTTCACCAGACCAAATTCCTTATGAAAACTACGCAGACCTTCCTGAAGTTTTCACACAGTTTAGAAAAGCTTGTGAGAAAAAAATAAAAATCAATCTCGAAACGCCTATTCCAACTGACCAAACTGATGCAAACTTAATTGATTTTGAAAGTGAAGTCCCTCGATTAAAAGATTTAGGTTTTGAAGATTTTGAAGTTGATAATAGAAGTGTTTTCCCTTTTAAAGGTGGAGAAGACAGCGCATGGGATCGACTTAATGATTATTTCTGGAAAACAAAAAAATTACAGGTTTATAAAAAAACACGCAATGGTTTATTAGGGACAGATTACAGCAGTAAATTTTCAGCTTGGTTGGCTAACGGTAGTATTTCCGCAGTGAGCATTTATCACCAAGTTAAACTTTTTGAAAAAGAGGTCACAAAAAATCAAGATACTTACTGGTTAATTTTTGAATTGATTTGGAGAGATTTTTTCAAATATATGTCTCTCAAACATAGAAATGCTTTTTTTAAACTTGACGGTATCAATACAGAAAAATACGATTGGCATTTTAATCCAAAAATATTTCAGAAATGGGTTGATGGTAAAACTGAAGAGGATTTTGTAAACGCGAATATGCTGGAAATCAAAGAAACAGGATTTATGAGTAATCGCGGCAGACAGAATGTTTGCAGTTATTGGTCTAAGGAGTTGTTGCAAGATTGGCGTGCTGGCGCGACTTATTTTGAAGCGATGCTTATCGATTATGACGTTCACAGCAACTGGGGAAACTGGATGTATAATAGTGGTGTTGGTAATGATCCGAGAAACAGAAAATTTAATATTAAATCGCAGGCACAACGTTATGATGGACAGGGAAAATATCAATGCCAATGGTTACAAAATAATCTTTTTTAAGTATGAAAAGACTACGACTGATTTTAGGCGATCAACTCAATAAAAACCATTCATGGTTTGATGAAGTTGATAAAGACGTCATTTATTTTATGGCAGAAACAAAGCAAGAAACTGGTTATACAAAACATCATATCCAGAAAATTGTTGGTTTTTTCAAGGCAATGCGTCAATTTAAAAATGAACTTGAAGATAAAGGTCATCAGTTTATTTACTATCAAATTTCTTCAAAAGAAAATAAACACAACTTACAGGAAAACATCAAGAGTCTCATTAAACAAAATAAGATTGATAAATTTGAATATCAACATCCAGACGAATACAGAGTTGATATGTATTTGAAAGAACTTTGCAATGATATTTCAATAGAAAAAGAAGCTTTTGATACTGAACATTTCTATACAAAAAGAGAAGATTTAACTGAGTTTTACAAATCCAAGAAAGAGAAAGTCATGGAATATTTTTACCGTGATATGCGTAAAAAACATGATATCTTGATGGATGCCAATCAACCTGAGGGCGGACAGTGGAATTTTGATAAATCAAACAGAAAAAAGTGGACAAAGAAAAAAGAAGCTGTTCCCTCCTACCTTAACTTTGAGCATGATGTTTCTGATATTTTAAAAGAAATCGATGATCAAAAAATCAATTATTTCGGTAATATCGAAGCCGAGAAATTCCCTTGGCCAACATCAAGAAGAGAATCTTTAAGAGTCCTGAGGTTTTTCTGTGATGAGCTTTTAGTTCATTTTGGAGATTATGAAGATGCGATGCATACTGAAGAAAAAATGCTATTTCACTCTAGATTATCCTTTGCCTTAAACACAAAAATGATTTCACCAAAAGAAACCATTGAAAGAGTTGTTAAACATTATCATGAACATAAGAATGATATAGACATTTCTCAAGTTGAAGGCTTTGTAAGGCAAGTTTTGGGCTGGCGAGAATATATGCGAGGCATGTATTGGAATCAAATGCCAGGTTATAAATCAAAAAATAAACTTCAAAACACAAATAAACTTCTAGACTTGTATTGGACAGGTAAAACCAAGATGAATTGTTTAAAGCAAGCCGTTAACCAAAGCTTGGATCATGCTTATGCACATCATATACAAAGATTGATGATTTTAGGAAATTTTGCATTGCTGAATATGGTCGATCCAGACGAAGTTGATGCCTGGTATTTAGGCATATATATCGATGCGATTGAATGGGTGGAAATCACAAATACACGTGGCATGAGCCAGTTTGCAGACGGCGGAATAATTGCGACAAAACCCTATATTTCAAGCGGGAATTATATTAATAAAATGAGTAATTATTGTCAATCTTGTCAATATAAAGTTTCTAAAAAAGAAGGAGAAGATGCCTGTCCTTTTAACCACTTGTATTGGAACTTTTTATCAGAAAAAGAAGAACACTTTAAATCAAACCAAAGAATGAACATGATGATGAACCTACTTCATAAAATGGATGACGAAAAGTTAAAGAATCACAAAAAACAAGCAAAAAAAATTATAAAAAACCCTAACGCATATTGATTTATCTCATAAATGCTTATATATTTGCTTGAACAAATAAAATTTATGATCATGAAAAAAACATTTCTAACATTCGGACTTGCAACAGTTTTAGCTTTTGGATTTACAAGCTGTACTGAAAAAAAGCAAGACAAAGCAGAAGACAAAATGGAAGAGGCTGGTGATGCAATTGAAGATGCAGCCGATGATACTGGTGACGCAATCGAAGATGCAGCTGAAGATACTGGCAATGCAATCGAAGATGGTGCTGAAGAAGTTAAAGATGGTGTTGAAAATTAATTTCTTCACCTTTTTAGAAACAAAAAAAGCTATCAATTTGAATTGATAGCTTTTTTTATTTTATACAATTTTGTTAAGTACACGACAAAAATTGAATTAGATTAAGGTCATATTTATTAGTTCCTGATAACAAGCATTTTGAGATATAGTCTAATCCATATCTGAAGACTGATATAGCTCTTCTTCCGTGTTTTTTGATTCTTATTGGTTTTATTTGAGTATCAATAAAGTCTCCAATTTTATAACACCACACAAATGCTATCATCACGAGCATGATTAACTTTTCCAGTCTTTCAGGGTGTGTAACGTGAGTATCTTCAAGATTGAACCCGCTGGTTTTAAGAGCCCTGAACAAGCTCTCTATCTGCCATCTTTTAGTATAATACTCTAGTGCCTCATCTGGTTTGTTGAATGATACTATAATGCAAAAGTCAACTTTTCCATCTTTAATGGATTTTGTGCCTGATAAGTAACAATATTCCCCGTGCATCCTGACTATTTTAGGATAGTGCCTYATCTGCCCAGCTTTCAAGCTATGAAATAAATGCTGTGCTGTAATTTCCTTTTGCCGTTTTGGGCATTAAATTTTAAAGTTATTACGTATTCGAATGAAGTAACGTATATTCTTTGAATTAAGGAAATTAAGCCATTGCTCACCCACAAACTCTCTATCTGCCAACAAACAATCGATACAGTCCTTGCCAAA
>NZ_NEXQ01000014.1:0-2883 GCF_002810405.1 Psychroflexus sp. S27
AAATGAAAAGAACTTCACCTTGTAAAGAGATGCTGAATCGCACTTCGCCTATGGCGGCATTTGCTCAGCATGACAATTCAAAGGTTATTTTGTCATTCTGCCCCGCCCCGAATAACTCGGGGGTCGGGATCAGAATCTCATGCTTTGTTGGTCCCGAGTTATTCGGGATGCTTCGGTTTTTCGTGATTGGTGATTTGTGAAATTGCTATAGGCTATAAGCTTTAGGCGGTAGGCCGTTCTCTTCAATTATAAATTTAAAATTATAAATTTTAAAAGACTCAGAATCTCACACCTCTCACCTACTCCCTACTACCTACTCATTACTCATTTCTATTTTTTCGATTTCAGTTTCAGTTTCAACTTCAATTCATGTACTTTACTTTTTTTCATTGCCAAAAAAACTAAGAAAAAAGTCTAGGCTTATTTTTCTGTTTTAGAAAAGCAACGAAAGCATCTCTGCCCCCGCAACGCGAACCGTTTCACTCGCGCATTGCTCCCTCTGCCTTTCTTCTACGCTTTCTAGTTTCCTAAAAAACATAAAAAATAGGCCGTTCTCTTCAATTATAAATTTTGAATGACTCTTATCCCTGCTAGGAAGTTTGCAATAGCTCAAAACAACGAAAATGAGTTAAGAAAGCAAATGACTAATTTAAAGAAATACCTGTGGCTTTCGCGAAAGTGCTTGACGAAGTCATAAGCATGAAGCGAAAAAGACAACAGGGGTTTTGCGTAGAGGAACGAAGCAAAAATTTCCTGAAATTAGTCTTGACTTTTTGTTTCGTTTTGCGTCAAGGCAAAATGAAAAGAACTTCAATTCATGATTGTTCTTTACTTTTTTACATTGCCTAAAAAAGTAACAAACCCCGAAGTATCGGGACTAGGCTTATTTTTCTGTTTTAGAAAAGCAACGAAAGCATCTCTGCCCCCGCAACGCGAACCGTTTCACTAGCGCATTGCTCCCTCTGCCTTTCTTCAACGCTTTCTAGTTTCCTAAAAAACATAAAAAATAGGCCGTTCTCTTCAATTATGAATTTTGAATGACTCTTATCCCTGCTAAGAAGCTGATAATACTTCACGTCAACGGAAAGAAACTAAGAAAGACAAATGACTAATTTAAAGAAATACCTGTGGCTTTCGCGAAAGTGCTTGACGTAGTCATAAGCATGAAGCGAAAAAGACAACAGGGGTTTTGCGTAGAGGAACGAAGCAAAAATTTCCTGAAATTAGTCTTGATTTTTTGCTTCGTTTTTTATCAAGAAAAAATGAAGGGTATACATTTAATAGGTTATCTGTTGTCAGTTATTCTGTGACTAGTGATTCGTGAATAGTGACTAGTGAATAGTGAAACGGTTTTCTGTTGTCTGTTTTCTGTCATTCTGCCCCGAAGGGTCGGGATCAGAATCTCATGCTTTGTTAGTCCCGACTTATTCGGGATAAAATTGTTGATTCGTAAATTCGTATAATCGGTTTTATTTAACTCTAAAATCTCAATATAACTCAAGTGACTAATTTAAAGAAATACCTGTGGCTTTCGCGGAAGTGCTTGACGAAGTCATAAGCATGAAGCGAAAAAGACATCAGGGGTTTTGCGTAGAGGAACGAAGCAAAAATTTCATAAAAATTTAGTCTAGATTTTTTTGTTTCGTTTTTTCATCAATGGAAAAAATGAAAGAAATCACTATGTAATATTCAATAATGACTTAAAGGAAGACTTCGATTCAATTATTGATTCGTCTCCAATTGGTGGGATTCTGAATGACAGCTCCCATAGTCGCAGTCTTCAGAATGACAAGAATAAAGATGAGATGCTGAATCGCACTTCGCCTATGGCGGCATTTGCTCAGCATGACAGCAGTTCATGTTTTGTCATTCTGGAAAATATCGACGATTAGGAGATATTTATTCAGAATCTCATGATTTGTTAGTCCCGAGTTATTCGGGATTGATTCGGTTTTTCGTGATTGGTGATTTGTGAAATTGCTATAGGCTATAAGCTTTAGGCGGTAGGCCGTTTTATTGAATTATGAATTTAAAATTTTAAATTTTGAATTTATCTTCCCCCTTCTATAAAGTTGATAATACTTCAACTCAACGAAAATGAATTATAAAAGTAACTGACTAATTTAAAGAAATAGTCTGTCAAACAAGCGGAAGTGCGTTTTGCTTTTTTGCAAAAAAGAGCATGTAGCGCAGTTTGAACAGCGGTTTTATGAAGCTCAGCGGAATAAAAATTTCCTCCTCTTTTTTCGATAGTCCCGACTTATTCGGGATGCTTCGTTTTTTATCAAGAAAAAATGAAAGAAATATATTCAGTAGGTTGTCTTTTGTCAGTTATTCTGTGACTAGTGATTCGTGAATCGGTTTTCTGTTATCCGTATAATCGGTTATTCGACTATTCGTAAATTCGTGATTTGTGATTCGTGATTGGTGACTAGTGAATCGGTTCCCCTTAGAATCAAGACACACGACTTTTAGACTCAAGACTAATTCTGTTTTTCGTGACTAGTGACTAGTGAATCGGTTTTATTTAACTCTAAAATCTCAATATAACTCAAGTGACTAATTTAAAGAAATACCTGTGGCTTTCGCGAAAGTGCTTGACGAAGTCATAAGCATGTAGCGAAAAAGACATCAGGGGTTTTGCGTAGAGGAACGAAGCAAAAATTTCCTGAAATTAGTCTTGACTTTTTGTTTCGTTTTGCGTCAAGGCAAAATGAAAAGAACTTCAATTCATGATTGTTCTTTACTTTTTTACATTGCCTAAAAAAGTAACAAACCCCGAAGGCTCGGGACTAGGCTTATTTTTCTGTTTTAGAAAAGCAACGAAAGCATCTCTGCCCCCGCAACGCGAACCGTTTCACTAGCGCATTGCTCCCTCTGCCT